>JBOGIC010000413.1:0-12566 GCA_050744985.1 Acidimicrobiales bacterium | reverse complement strand
GCCGCACACCGGCCCGGTGCCAGCCGACGCGGGCGGTTCGGGTGGTAGCGTTCTCCGGTGATTCGGGTGGGCGCTGCCGCTACTGCGCGGGTACGCGCGGCTTGGGACGGGGTGGCTGACCGTGCCTAGCGCCGACCGGACCGGCATGACGCTCCGCGACTATGTCTCGATCCTCCGGCGGCGGAAGTGGACGATCGTGGTCACGACCCTCGTCATGCTCGGGGCCGCGTTGGCGCTGTCGTTGAGCCAGACCCCGATCTACCAGGGCCGAGCCCGGCTGCTGCTCCAAACGTCCCAGTCGGCCTTCAACAGCCAGGAAGGCACGCCGTACGACCCGACGGCGGTCGAGACCGAGATCCAGGTGATCCAGAGCGAGGCGGTGAGATCCGCGGTCCGCCAGCAACTGGGAACTGCCCCCGGCGTGCAGGCGCTGCCCGTCGGCGGCACGAAGGTCGTCGAGCTCCGGGCCCAGAGCACCTCACCCGAGCGGGCCGCCGAGATCACCAACGCCTACGCCAACAGCTACATCGAGTTCCGTCGCCAACGGGCGGTCGACAGCCTCCTGGCGATCGCCAAGGGCATCCAGGACAAGATCAACCCGCTGCAGACCGAGGTCGACGATCTGGCCCGGCGCATCGCAGAAATCCCGCCGTGCACAGGATCGAACCCGCCGCCGAACTGTGCCCAACGGGATGCGTTGCAGCGCGACCGGGACGCGCGGGTCGAGCAACTGGTGCCCTTCAAGCAACGGGCCGACCAGCTGCAGGTCGACGCGTCGCTGAAGGACGGCGGCGCAACGTTGGTCTCGGAGGCGCTGGTGCCGATCGAGCCGGTCCGTCCCCGGCCGGTGCGCAACGCGGTCCTGGCGATCGCGGTGGGGCTCATCGTGGGCGTGGCGCTGGCCTTCCTGTTCGAGCAGCTCGACGACTCCATCAAGACCAAGGAAGACCTCGAGCGCCTGGTCCGGGACCTGCCGGTCCTCGGCATGATCCCGGCGGTGAGCGGTTGGAAGAAGAGCGACGTGCTGGTGGTGTCCCAGGCCGAGCCGAGCTCACCCGCGGCCGAGGCCTACCGCACCTTGCGCACGTCGGTGCAGTTCCTCGGCGTCGACCGCCCGATTCGCACGTTGCAGATCACGAGCGCAACCGCGTCGGACGGCAAGTCGAGCACGACCTGCAACCTCGGCGTGTCGCTGGCACGCGCCGGCAAACGGGTCATCATCGCGAGCTGCGACCTCCGTCGGCCCCGCCTGCACGAGTTCTTTGGGCTGTCGAACGCGATGGGCTTCACCTCGGTGTTGCTCGGTGAACACGGCATCACCGAAGCCGTCCAGCCGGTACCGAAGGAAGATCGGCTGAAGCTGCTGGCGTCGGGCCCGCTCCCGCCGAACCCGTCCGAGCTCCTGTCGTCCCACCGTGCGAGTGAGGTGCTCGAGAGGCTCAGCGCCCACTCCGACATGGTGCTGCTCGACTGCCCGCCCGTCCTGCCGGTCACCGACGCCGTGGTGTTGTCGGCCAAGGTCGACGCGACCCTCATCGTCGTGAACGCGGGCTCGACGACCGGCAAGCAGCTCAGCCGCACCCTCGAGTTGCTCCGCCAGGCGGGTGCACCCCTGATCGGCGTCGTCTTCAACAACGTCAGCACCGAAGGTGCCTACGGCTACACCTACTACTACCGGCGCGACGAGGACGGCGACCGGGAGCGAGCGCCGAAACGGAGGGGGAAGCCGACCCGATCCGACCGCGGCTCCAGCATGAACGGTGCTTCCACGGGCCAACCCGCGGCGCGATCCCGCCCGGCCAGCCGCTGAGCGATGCCCACCAGCTACCTCGTGACGGGTGGAGCCGGTTTCATCGGGTCGCATCTCGTCGAGGCGCTCCTGCGGGAGGGCAACGTCGTCGTCGTCCTCGACAACCTCTCGACCGGCCGCCTCCGCAACCTCGACCCCGTGGGTGGCAATCCCAACTTCATCTTCCGGCAGGGCTCGGTGCTCGACGAGCTGCTGGTCGACGAGCTGGTGAATGAATGCGAGGTCGTCGTGCACCTGGCCGCCGCGGTCGGGGTGAAGCTCATCGTCGAACAGCCGTTGCGCTCGTTCACCACCAACATTCGCGGCTCGGAGATCGTGCTGGAGGCAGCCCACCGCTACCGGCGCCAGATCCTGCTGGTGAGCACATCGGAGATCTACGGGAAGAACGGCGCCGCACCGCTGGCCGAGAGCGCGGACAGAGTCCTGGGATCGCCGGCGGTGGCGAGGTGGGCGTACAGCACCTCGAAGGCGGTGGACGAGATCCTGGCGTTCGCCTACCACCGCGAGAAGGGCCTTCCCACCACCGTCGTCCGGCTGTTCAACACCGTGGGCCCGCGCCAGAGCCCCGCCTACGGCATGGTGATACCCAACTTCGTGCGCCAGGCCATCACCGGGCAGCCCTTGACCGTGCACGGTGACGGCCGGCAGTCGCGGTGCTTCTGCCACGTCGGCGACGTGGTGGACGCCCTCCAGCGCATCCTGGCCCACCCCGACGCAATCGGTGATGTCTTCAACGTCGGCAGCCAGGACGAGATCACCATTCACGACCTGGCTCAGCGGGTGATCGATCGCACCGGGAGCGATTCGGGGATCCGGATGGTTCCCTACGAGGAGGCCTACGCCGTCGGCTTCGAGGACATGCGCCGCCGCGTCCCGGACACCACCAAGGTGGGGGCCCTGACCGGGTGGCGCCCGAGGCGAACGCTCGACGACATCCTGGCCGAGACCATCGCCGAGGCGGTCGCCGAACTGGCGGAGTTACCCTCGCTCCCTCTCTGAGCGTGGACGCCTGGGTCACCGCCTTCTTCTTGGCGCTTGCCCTGATGCTGCTGGCCGTGCCGCTGCTCAAGCGGCTGGCGCTGGCGACGGGGTTCGTCGACCGGCCGGCGAGCCGCAAGAGCCACTCCACACCGATCCCCTACCTTGGCGGCGTCGCCCTGATCGTCGCGGTGCTGGTGGCGATCTTGGTGCAAGGCCGCCTGCCGGACAGGATCGGAGGGCTGGCGTTCGGCGCCGCGCTGATCGGCACCATGGGCCTGCTCGACGACGACCGCAACCTCGGGCCCGGACTGCGCATGGTGGCGGAGCTCGTCGCGGCCGCCGTTGCGGTCGGGCTGGGGCTGCGCATCCACGCCACCGGCGTCGATTGGCTCGACGTGATCATCACCGTCGTATGGATCGTCGGCATCACCAACGCGATGAACCTCATGGACAACATGGACGGGCTGGCGGGCGGCGTCGCCGGGACCGCCGCCCTGGCCGTGTTGTGGCTGTCGCTCGCCCAGGGGCAAGAGGTCACCGCGACCGTCGCCGCCGCCCTCGCCGGAGCGTGCTTCGGCTTCCTGGTCTTCAACCGCCGGCCGGCCTCGGTGTTCATGGGTGATGCCGGCAGCCTGTTCCTCGGGTTCGTGCTCAGCGTGCTCACCGTGGACGTGAGCCCCGCCCTGTCACCGCCGGGCAGTTTCGCGATCCCTGTGATGCTGCTCTCACTTCCGGTCCTGGACACGACGACGGTCACGTTGGCGCGACTGCGCCGCGGCCGGTCCGTCTCGGAGGGAGGACGGGATCACCTCTCGCACCGACTTGTCGCTCGCGGCCTCTCACCCGGCCCGGCCGTCGCCGTCCTCGTCGCCGTGCAAGCCGTCGTCGGCGGCGTAGCCGTGCTGGCCGGCCTGCGGGTGATCGAGCTGCGGTGGGCCGTGCTCGTCGTCGGCGCCGTCCTGTTCGGGTTGTGGTCGTACACGGCTCGGGCCGACGTCTACGAGGAGGAAGTCGTCGGGCTGCCGCGAAGGCTCCGCCTGGCGATGCTGGCCGGTGTCGGCGGCGTGCTGCTGCTCGCCGGACCCAGCCTCATCGCTCTGGCGCTCGCCCTCGGCCCCGCCCGAGCCGGTGCGGAGGGCGTGGCGACGGCGTTCGCCGCCATCGACAGTGGGTCGGCGGACGTGACGGCGCGCCTGTCGGCCGCGAACCGGGACTTCGAACGGGCCCGGGACCGGTTGCATGCCCCGGGGACGTCGGCCGCCCTCGCCCTTCCGGGTCTCGCGTCGAACCTGCGGGCGGCCCGCGCCCTGGCCGACGCCGGCTACGAGCTGACCCGGCAGGCGGCCAACATCGCCGCCCTGGCCGATGCCGGCGCCGTCGAGCTGGCGCCGCCGTCCACGCCGCTCGACGAATTGAGCCGGCTCACGCCCCGTCTCGTCGAGGGGGCCAACGCCCTTCGGCTCGCCCGGGCGCAGTTGTCCAGCGTCGGCCCGCAGCCGTACCTGGCCGGTCCGTTGCGCCGGACGGCCGAGCGCCTCGATGCCGACATCGCCCGGGCCGCCGTCGGCCTCGACCGGGCTGCCACCCTGGGCCATCTCCTGCCGCCAGTGTTGGGGACCCAGGGCGAGCGCCGCTACCTCGTGACGTTCCAGGACGGGCGGGACCTGCGATTCTCGGGCGGCTCGATCACGGCGTGGAACGAGCTCGTCGCCACGCCCGACGCGCTGGACCTCAGCGTCTGGGGCTCACGCGTCGCCGACACGCCATCGGACGGGTGGGACGAGGCCACTCGCAGTCCGGACTTTCCTACGGCCGCGGCCCGCATCAAGGATCTCTTCCGCGCCGAGACGGGACGGGCCCTCAATGGGGTGATCGCGATGGATCGGGCGGCGCTGGTGGCCTTGGCCCAGCTCACGGCCACCCCGGTCGAGATGGCCGAGGGCGACGCGCCCTCGCCGGACACGGTGAGACGAATCTGGGAGACGACCCTGACCAGCCGACTCGGCTCGGCGGCAGCGGTCGCCGGCGTGCTCGCCGAGGCGGTTCGCGACGGCCACCTGTTCCTGGCCCTCTCCGACCCGGTCGAACAGCGGCTGGCGGCCGACATAGGCGCAGACGGGAGCCTTCCGGGCGGCAACGAGGACTCGCTGCTCGTCCTCAGCGAGGGCTTGCCGGGTGGGCTCGACGGCGCCCGCCTGCATCGCCGCGTGAACTACGACATCCACCTCGAGCCGGGACGGGACACCACCGCGCTGACCGGCCGGCTCGAGGTCACACTGGCCAACGCCACCCCGCCGAGCGGTCCGGCGCAACCGTCGCACACCCACGTGTCGGTGGTGAGCCCCTTCGGCGTCCGCGAGGCCACCTTGGATGGCGTGAAGGCCGCGACCGTCATCGAGCAGGCCCTCGGTCAGCAGGTCGGGTCGGTGCCGGTGGCGGTGGAGCCCAATGGCCAGCGCGTCGTCCGGATGGACCTGGCCGGCCGGGTCGAGCTCGGCACCAACGGCTGGTACCGCCTCGGCGTGGCTCGCCAGCCGGCCCTCCTGGCCGAGCCCGTCGTCGTCACCATCACGGTGCCGCGGGGCTGGAAGATCGCCGAGACGCGTGGCCTGCGGCTGTCCGGTTCCCGCATCGCCACGGCCGACCTGGACGACCAGCGCGAGCACACGCTCTGGGCCCGGCTCGAACGGACGGGGTGGGCCGGTTTCTGGGACCGCCTGCGCCAGGCCGCCCACACCGCGCCTGCGTTGCTTTCACTGGGTAAGCGACCCTGGTAGAGTGCACGCCCGGCGGTCGGGCTGAACATCGAGTGGGCGGAAGCACGTTGCGACGAGTGGGTGCAGCACTACTGCTAGGCGTAGGGGCGTTGGTGATGTTCGTCGCGCCCTCGGCCGCGCAGGTCGCCGGGGGGCCCGTCGTTGCCATCGACGCGCCGGTCGAAGCGCAGGGGCGTGAACCCACGCTTCCTCTCGCGCCGGCTGACCAGCGCACGGCCGCGCCCCTGATCGGAGTGGTGGCCGGACTGGCCGTCCTCGGCGCGACCCTCGCTCGCATCTCGATCCGGCGCCGCACGGCCCTGGCCGGCGCCATCCCGGACGTCGTCGTAGTGCGAACCGGCCATGCCCACATCAGTGCCGGTCCCGCGCCGCCGCCCACCCTGGGCCCGGCGATGCCCAGCGCGGCCTCATCTCGCTGAGGTCCGCCCGGCGTCGCGACCTCGCCACTGCATCGACGGTCGTCGTCTAGCCTAGGGGGATCACGTCGAGCGACCCGAGCCGTGCGACGCGGCCCGAGCCTCGATACCCCGGAGGCGACAACGTTGCGTTTTCGCGTGTGGTGGTATGAGCTTCCCCCCGGACGTCGCGTCAACATCGTCGCCGCGGCCATGGGTGTCTTCGTCGTTCTGGCTGTCGTCACGGTCACGCTCGGCAAGGGCGCGGGCGGCGGCGTCGAGGTGGGCGCCCGGACGCCCCTGACGACGACCACAACGCTCCGCACGGCCCTAGGCCCGACGACCACACGCGTGACCGTCGGGACCGACGTGACGACGAGCACCAGCACGCCCGACGCCGGGACGCAGCCCGACGGCGAGGGCAGCGCGGTATCCGGTGCATCGGTGGCGCCGAACGCGGGGCCGATCATCCGCCCAGCCACGCCAAACCAGGCGGGAACACCCGCGAACAACACGGGAGGCGGCCAACCCACAACCGGCCCCGGTACGCCCGAACCGACGCCCGCCACGACACCGGCAACGACACCATCCACGAGCCCGGCGACGCCGACGACCGAGCCCCCGCCGCCCTCCACCACACCGACGACCGAGCCCTCGTCCCCGCCGCCCTCCACGCCCACGACCGTCGGCCCCCTCCCGACGATCCCCGACTTCCCGATCCCCTCAATCCCCACGCCGTCGATCCCCGAGCGCCCCGGTCGGCCGTGAGGGGCGAGTAGGCACAGACGGGACGGTTGTCACAGACCTGGGCGGCGCCGCCGACCCGGGCATCGGCGGCGCCCCTTGGTAGGATTCAGTCGTCGTTCGTGATCGTGCCGACGCCCGTGCTGTCGGTGATGACTGCGGACACTGCGCCGCTGAGGCTGACGTTGAACGTCTCCGCCGGCTCCACATTGACGTCGCCCAGGACCAGCACGGTCACGAGCTTCACGGTCTCGCCGGGGTCGAGGGTGACCACGGTGGCGCCGATGGCCGAGTAGTCACTCCCGGCGATCGCGCTCCCGTTGACCGTCGCGTAAGTGAACGAGGCCGGGCCGCCGGTGGCGCCGGCCCGGGTGACGACGAAGTGCGCCTCGGTCGTTCCGGCATTGCCCTCGACGATCGTGCGGTCGGCGATCGACAGCTGCGCGAAGTCGTCGTTGAGGATGGTCGCCACACCGAGCGCGTCGGCGATCGCGCCACCGACGGCCGCGGAGAGGTTGAGGGTGAAGTTCTCGTCGCCTTCGGTGACCTTGTCGCCCTTCACCCGCACGGTGACGGTCTTCGACGTCTCCCCGACGGCGAAGTTCAGCTGCGTCAGACCCAGCGACAGGTAGTCGTCGGGGGCGACGGCCGTGCCGTTCCCCGTGTTGTACTTCACCGAGGCCGCGCCGGCGACGTTCCCCGTGCGGGTCACGGTGAAGGTGGTGTTGATGTCGCCGTTCTGCTCGGCGACCTGGAAGTCGTTGACCGAGAAGGACGAGAACTCGTCGTTCAGGACCGTCGCGACCCCGGCCGTGTCCGACAGCACGCCCCCGACCGGGCCGAACAGGTTGAGGTTGAACGTCTCGTCGCCCTCGGTAACCGTGTCCGCGGCGACGGTGACGGTGACGGGCTTGCTGGTCTCGCCCGCCGCGAAGCTCAAGACGGTCGTCGTCAGGGCCGTGTAGTCGGCGGGCGCCGAGGCGGTGCCGTTGGTGGTGAGGTACCGCACCGAGCCCGTGCCTGACGTGTCGCCCGAGCGGGTGACGGTGAAGGTGGCCGCCGTCGTCCCGCCGCTGCCCTCGGTGAGCATGATGTCGTTGATCGAGAAGAACGTGGACGGCCCGGCCGTGACGGCGCCCTCGTCGTCGATGATGGTGGCCGCGCCGGTCGGATCGCTCACGACTGCCCCCGACGCGCCCGAGAGGTTGACGCTGAAGGTCTCGTTCGCCTCGTCAGTGGTGTCGCCAGTCACGCTGACGTTGACCGTTTTGGACGTCTCGCCGGCGGCGAAGCTGACCGGCGTGGCGCCGACGGCGGTGTAGTCGCTGCCGGCCGTGGCGGTGCCGTTGACCGTGGAGTAGTTGACCGACGAGGTGCCGTTGGTGTTGCCGGAGCGGGTGATCGTGAACGTGGCCGGCGTCGTGCCGGCGTTGCCCTCCGTGACGACGACGTCACTGATGGCCAGGTAGGTCGCCCCGTCGTCGTTCTGGATCGTGGCGACCCCGGTCGTATCGACGATGGTGGCGCCCGTGGCGCCCGAAAGGACGAGGTTGAACGTCTCGTGGCCCTCGACGAGGACGTCACCCGACACACTGACGTCGACGGTCTTGGTGGTCTCGCCGGCGGCGAAGGTCACCGGCGTCGCCGCGACGGCGGTGTAGTCGCTCCCGGCGGCGGCCGTACCGTCGCTGGTCGCGTAGGTCACCGAGGAGCTGTCGCCGGTGTTGCCCGAGCGCGTGATCGTGAACGTCGCCGTAGCCGTGCCGGCGTTGCCCTCGGTGACCCAGACGTTGTCGACCGACAGGTAGGCCGCCCCGTCGTCGTTCCGGATCGTGGCGATGCCGGTCCCGTCCGAGAGCGTGGCGCCGACCAAACCTGAGAGCACGAGGTTGAACGTCTCGTGCCCCTCCGCCGCCGTGTCGCCGGTGACGCTGACCGCCACGGTCTTGGTGGTCTCGCCCGAGGCGAACGTCACCGGCGTGGCAGCGATGGCGGCGTAGTCGCTGCCCGCCGTGGCCGTCCCGTTGGTAGTGGCGTAGGTCACGGTGGAGGAGAGGTTGGTCTTGCCGGACCGAGTGATCGTAAAGGTGGCGTTGGTCGTCCCGGCGTTGCCCTCCGTGACCCAGACGTTGTTGACGGCCAGGTAGGTGTTGGGCGTCACGGTGACGGTCACCGTGGCAGTGTCCGACTGACCCCGCTTGTCGGTCGCCTGGTACGTGAACGAGTCCGTCCCCTGGAAGCCGGGGTTCGGTGTGTACAGGAACGAGCCGTTGGTGGTGACCTGGACAGTGCCGTTCGACGGGTCGCTCGGCGTCGGCCAGACCGCACACCTTGTCGGGTAGGGGTCACACGGGGTGCCGGTCTCCGGCGGCGGCGTGGGGGCGACCTTGGTCGCCTTCAGCGGCGACAGCTCCGGGTCGGAGTCGTTGCTCAGCAACGACGCCGAGGGGATCGAGAGGGCCTGGTCGACGCCCGTCGAGAACGCGTCGTCGTTCGCCGCCGGCGGCTGGCTGCTCGAGGTCGCTGTTACGCCGCAATGCGAAGAGGCGATGACGAAGTCGCCGACGGCGATGGGGCCCTCCATGTAGACATGAACGGCGTTGACCGTGATGGCGTCGGGCGTGAAGATCTGCTCGTTGAACACGATCGTGAAGTAGTCGTTGACGGTCCCGATGATGCCGGCGTAGTCGAGGCCGGGCACGGGATTGGTCGGCGGCGTGATGATGATCTCACCGGGCTCGCCCCAGACGTCAGGGTCGGGATCCACGAGCAGGAGCCGGCCGTTTGTGATCGTGGTCGAGCCGGTGAGGCCGGTCTCGTTGGCGGTGCACGTGCTCTTCACGCCACCCGGTGCCGGGGCGGTGAACGGGTCGTACGGTTGGATGTCCTTGGCTTCAGCGGAGCTGGTGACCGACCCCGAAGGGCCCGTGGAGCCCTGGGTGCTCACGATCAGCGGGCCGTGGTTCTCGAAGATGTGGGCGGGACCGTAGATGCCCGCGGCGCCGTCCGGATCGGTCTGCGTGAGGTCGCCGCCGGTCGGGGGCAGGCTCACGGAGGGGCTCTCGCTGCCGGCGTCGCCGGGCGGGATCGTCTGGCCGTAGCCCCGGACCGACTGGGGACCCCCGAACAGACCGGCCTTGACGTAGTAGCCAAAGGCGAGGCCGCTCACGCTGGTGACATCGGCATGAGCCGGCGGCGTGCCGACGCCGAACAGGGCGCCGGACACGACGGCCGCCGCCAAGACCACCCGGTAGGCACTACGCGTACAAGACCGAATCATTAGAGACCCCCTCACGCCGGCCCGGACCGGATCTGCGTCACTTCGGCGTGCGCCGTTTGCTCAAGAGTAAGCATGCTTGCGGCGAAATTGTGACGCGGCCGTATGCCCGGGCCTGAGAGCCGAGCCGTCCACTCCGGTGTCGACGAGGCAAGGAGATAGCGCACCCGGGGCGTTGAGCCCCGCAACGAGCGGTTTGATACATCGCCAACGGTTCCGCCGGGAGATCACCGGATCGTGAACCGTTCCCACCCTCCGATCGTCTCCGAGCGGGCGCGCAACATGGCGTAGCCGTTCCCGGTGAAGTCGAGCTCGGCGGACACGTAGCGCCCATTGGCGTTCGCCCAGATGGCGCAACCGCTGTTGCAATCGCCGATGAGCCGGAAGGTCTCCCACCCTCCTATCCCGCCGGACCGGGCGCGCATCTCACCCCAGGCGTAGCCCTGGTACCCGGCCTCGGCGGCGACGAACTGACGGGTGTGGGCCGACTGGATCCCGCACCCGCTGTTGCAGTCCCCGATCAGGCGGAACGTCTCCCACGCACCGCCGACACCATTGTTGCGCGCCCGGAGCATGGCGTAGTCGTTGCCGCCGTAGCCGAATTCGGCGGAGACCGTCCTACCGTTCGCGTTCGACCGGATCGAGACGATCCGGTAGCTGGGTGAGCTGCACATCGGCATGGTGGGGCCGAGGGCGAGCCCCGCCGCCTCGGCATTGCTCATGCCCCGAATTTGCGGGGAACCGTTCTCGGCCAGGCAGTTGTAGTCGTAACCATCGACGATGGGGCGGCGGGTGTTCCCTTCCATGTAATAGGCCGGTCCCTCATTTGTGGCGATGAGCCGGTTGTGCATGCTGCAGCCCCACGGTTCGGCCTCGCCGAGCGAGTCCGTCTGCACGTCGTTCATATTGGGACGAGTCACCCGCCAGCCGTTGACCCATCGCCAGCACACATCGTCGCCGTAGGACGGGATGAAATGACGAGTTGCGTTGCCGTCGATCGCCCAACAGTGCCGGTCGCGCTCACGGCAGACGATGCTGTTCCTCACCGCGTCCTTGTCGATGAGCTGCGGCCGGTCGGCCCCTCTTGGGATCAGGTTGACGTCCTGCGCCGGCCACGGGCCCACCGCTGCCAGGTTGAGGTCGCGGATGAGCTGGTAGTACGTGTCCGTATCGGGGATCCAGTGGCGAAGGTTCGTCGTGTCGACGTACCAGGACGAGCCGTCGTCCGACCGCACCATCCGGTCGCCGATGATGCACGGCCACCTGTCCTTCTCCGGGAGGGCATTTGCCTGCGCGAACGTCAGATTGACGGCACTTACCGGGTAGCCGCGCAAGTCCCGCCAGCAGACATCGTCCTGAACATAGGGGATGTGATGGCGGTTGCCCTCGTGGTCGATCACCCAGCTGACGCCGTCGTTCCGGCGGATGATCGAGTTGCGGGGCACCGCCGCCGGGTCCAGCTTCGCCGGTTCGGTCCCACCGTCGGAGATGGTGAGGATGCCCGCTTCGGTAGGCACGTCCACGACCGGGAACCCGTGCGTGGTCAGGTACCCGTAGGTCCAGGGGTCGGGGATCCAGTGGCGTCTGCCGGCGTACACCGCGTAGCTGGGCTTCGGGTCGGGCTGGTCGAGCGCACGGACGATCTTCCCCTCGAACCTCCTCGCCTCGAGGCAGGGCGCCACCCAGTCGCCGTCGGCCAGCGCGTCCGCATGCTCCTGCGTCAACCCGTCGATCAACGCGTAGCGCGCCGTCATGCAGAAATACGTCTCGCCGTCGGGGATCCAATGTTTCCGGAGGGACGGATCGACGTACCAGCTCGTGCCGTGCCGTGATTCGCGGATCACCCGGTTGGCCGTGCCGTCGGCCGAGCACGTCGCATGGGCCTTGGTGTCCTCAGGAATGGAGCTGACTTGGTCCCAGGTCATCGGCGCGGTCACCGCCCGACTGTTCCAGACCTTTAGGCAGAGGAACGTCCCCCCGTCTGGTATCCAATGTCGCACTCCCCCCTGCACGAGGTACGAGAAATTGTCCGGAGCCTGAAGGATCTTCAGCTCAAACCGCGTTGGGGCCAGGCACTTTGGCTGATGGGGGCCAGGGTCTCCAAGCGCGTCGACCATCGCCTGAGTGAGGCCGTCCTGCAACGGAACTCGCCGCGCCGCGAGGCAGAGGAACGTCTCGCCATCCTGGATCCAGTGCGTCCTGAGGCTGCCGTCGACGTACCAGCTGGCACCGGTCGCCGGGACCCGGATGACGGTGAACGGCTTGATGGTCGTAACCGGCTTGCCGGACTGGACGGGAGGGCTCAGGAACGTGAAGAGCGCACCCGGAGGCACCGTGAACCGGGCGGTCGTTCCCGCACCGGTGACCGCCACGACCTGCTCGGACGACGACCGGCTGTGCCCGAAGATCCCGACCGACCCGTCGGGGTTGTGGAACGCCACGGCCTTGACCGACGAGTCGGGCGACGACACGCCGAGGCCGACGTGGACCGCCTGAGGCCGGGCGGCGCGGGCGACGTGCCCCGCCTCGTAGAACTCGGGCCCGGGCTCGTAGCCGCCCGACGGGTTGATCGTCACCAGCCC
>JBOGIC010000412.1:0-9552 GCA_050744985.1 Acidimicrobiales bacterium | reverse complement strand
GCCGGCATCAAGCTGGCCGACGTCGAGCACGTCGGCCTGTACTGGAAGCCCTGGATCCTGCGGCACAAGGCGCTACAGGCGCTCAAGTCGCTCGCCGTCGACCGGGAGATGTTCAAGGCCCGGGTCGACCGAGGGGTGGCACAGGTGAGCCAGAGCTACCTGGGCATGTTCCGGTACCCGAAGGTGCTGCGTGAACGGTTCGGGGCGAGCGACTTTCGCTTCCACTACCTCGAGCACCATGTCACCCATGCCGCCAGCGCCTTCTACGTCTCGCCGTTCGAGCGGGCGGCGATCCTCACGATGGACGGCACGGGCGAGGCCACGACCACGCTGTTCTCCACCGGCTCGGGCACGACCGTCACGCCCCGCAAGCGGATCAAGCTGCCGCACTCACTGGGCCAGTATTACTCGGCGGTCACCAACTTCCTCGGCTTCGACATGTTCGCCGGCGACGAGTGGAAGGTCATGGGCCTCGCCGCGTACGGCGAACCGGAGTACTACGACTACTTCACCCGGAACATCCTGTCCCTCGACGGGAAGGGCGGCTTCCGGGTGAACATCGGTGTGCTCGACCACCACTTGGCCAAGCGCTACCAGTTCAGCGACGAAGTCGTGCGGGCGCTCGGCCCGGCCCGCCCGCCCGGGGATGAGATCACCGAGCGCCACCGCAACATCGCCGCCACCGCCCAGCGCGTGCTGGAGGACGTGGTGCTGCGCCTCGTCGACGACCTCCACCGCCAGACCGGCGAGGAGAACCTGTGCCTGGCCGGGGGCTGCGCGTTCAACTCGGTGATGAACGGGCGGATCATCCGTGAGTCGGCCTTCAAGCGGGTGTACATTCAGCCGGTGGCCGGCGACGCCGGCTGCTCCCTCGGCGCCGCCTACCTGATCCACCACGGCCGGCTCGGCCACCCCCGCGGCTACGAGATGAACCACGCCTACTTCGGCCCGTCGTTCACCTCCGAGGAGTGCGCCAGCGCCCTCAGCGACGCCGGGATCGAGTACGAGACGCTCCCCGACGACCAGCTGCTGCCCCGGGTGGCGCAGTTCCTGGCCGACGGCCAGATCGTGGGCTGGTTCCAGGGCCGTACCGAGTTCGGGCCGCGGGCCCTCGGGAACCGCAGCTTCCTCGCTGACCCCCGCCGCGCCGACATGCGCCAGCTGCTGAACGAGAAGGTGAAGCTGCGGGAGTGGTTCCGGCCCCTTGCCCCCTCCATGGTCGAAGAGGTGTGCACCGAGATCTTCGGGCGGCCGCACCACGACCCGTTCATGGTCACGGTGATGGACGTGGCCGAGGAGCAGCGCCGCCGCATCCCCGCCGTCGTGCACGTCGACGGCACGGCCCGGCCCCAGGCCGTCAGCCGCTCCACCAACCCCCGCTACTGGCGGCTCCTGCGCGAGTTCGAAGCGCTGAGCGGCGTGCCCGTGTTGCTCAACACCTCCTTCAACGTCCAGGAGCCGATCGTCTGCACTCCCCGAGACGCCGTGCGCACCTACCTCAATGCGAGCTTCGACGTGCTGGTCCTCGAGAACCACTTGGTTCTTCGCCCGCCGGTGGATGGACAGGCGCCGACCGCACCCCCTGGACCATGACCGGCACCCGGGACACGAACGTCACCCGGTCAC
This sequence comes from Acidimicrobiales bacterium, assembly GCA_050744985.1. Lineage (GTDB taxonomy): Bacteria > Actinomycetota > Acidimicrobiia > Acidimicrobiales > AC-14 > JBOGIC01. Next base: position 7,926 of record JBOGIC010000412.1, on the reverse strand, counting down.
TGAGCGGCGCCAGCGCGGTCTCGACGGCCTCGGCGCTCACCGGGCGGTCGTAGGCGGGGGCCAGCATGTCGAAGGTGTCCATGACCGCCTCCTGGTAGCGCAGCTCCCGTGAGAGGTCGGTGTGGTCGACGTAGTTCGCCACCGGGATCACGAACTGGAAGACCTTTCCCAGAGCGGGGAGCGGGAAGAGGGCCGACGTGACCGGGAACGCGACCGGCATGACCGCCTCGATGCCCTTCAGCAGCCGGTCGGGTCGCATACGCGTCGTGAGCGGCCGCACCCAATACTTGGAATACAGCTTGGTCCACGGCTTGTAGCTGTAGATCGTGAAGGCGTACCGGGCGCCCTGGGGCAGGAACTCGACGAGGTGCCGGGTGGCGCCGATCGGGTCGGGGGTGTGCTGCAGCACCCCGATCGAGTACAGGAACGAGATCGCCTCGGCCCGCAGCGGGAGGTGGCGCAGGTCGCCCTGGACGACGTGGACGTTGGGCCGGTGGCCGAGATTGCGCTGGGCGGCGTCGACGGCGCTGCTGAGGTCGAGGGCGATCACCTCGGCGCCGTAGGACGCGGCGATCTCGGCGAAGCGCCCGGTGCCGCAGCCGGCGTCCACGACCCACGTGCCGGCCAGCTCGTCGGCCGTCCATCCCGTCTCGCGGTCGAAGCGGCGTCGGGAGTAGGAGGCGCCGGTCGCCGAGTCGAGCTGCACCCGGGAGAACTTGTTCCACTGCAGCCCGAACGAGGCCGAGTAGTCCTGGCCCGGGACGAAGCGCGGCACGCCCCCCACGATCGGGTACCGCCGGCCGGAGGAGGGACTGACGAGCTCGCCGGACTCGACGGGGTCGTCCCCCCGATCACCCACCAGCTCGAGCGGCTCGCCCGTCAGCGGGTCGGCGAGGACCTCGAGCAGCTTGCGGCGCATCAGCGCGCCAGCCAGTCGGGCAGCTTCTCCTCGGGGCACAGCAGGTGGTTGAACAGCTTTTCGTGGGGCACGAGGCTCGATTCTGGCCGCGGCCCCGGCGGCGTCAAGTGGAAGTAGCAGTAGCCCAGGCCCGAGAGCGACCCCTCCAGCCGGGCCAGGTCGGAGTCGGGCAGCACCTCGCAGAACAGCACCGGACGGTCACGGCGCAGCGTCTCCGGCATGCCGCTGAGCACCTCGGGCTCGGCCAGCTCGACGTCCACCTTGACCAGGTCGACCGACCCTTCCAGGCCCCACTGCCGGACGAAGGAGTCGAGGTCCACGGTGGCCGTCGGCATCGTACCCACGGGCCGGACCATACCGACGGACAGTCCCGACGAGGACGGGAGCCAGTCGCCACCGAGGTAGAACGACGCCGGGCCTTGGCTCGCCCCGGCCGCGTAGGGCAGCACGGTCACCCGGAGGCCGTGGTTCAGCGAGACGTTGCGACCGATGCGGGCCGCCAGGTCGGGGTTGGGCTCGAAGGCGAACACCCGGGCGGCGGGGTTGGTGCGGGCCGCCAGCAGGGCGTAGAAGCCGACGAAGGCGCCGACGTCGATGACGGTGCGGGCGGTCGCGGCAAAGCGGAGAAAGGGCGTCACCATCTCCGGCTCGTAGCCGGCGAGGCCCTGCCACCACACCCGGCTGGTAATCCAGTCGTCGCCCTGGCTCCACAGCCGAAGGGTCGCACCGGTGGGCAGCGTGACCTCGACCTCGCCCTGGCGAGGCAGGTGCGCCATGACGAACTCAGGCGCGTGATCCCGGAAGACCGCCTTGCCCGCGCCGGTGAGAAGCCGGTTGGCGGGCGGCCAGCTGCGCACCCGCTTCGCCGCCGACCGGCAGGCGATCACTGCTGGGCGCCCCGGTACAGGGGCGGGATCTCCCTGTCGGGGACCGTAGGACCACGCTTCTCGCCGAGGAAGTAGAACGCCGACGCGGCGTCGAACGCCCCCGGCTTGTCGGCGAGGTACGAGTCGAACCACGGCCACCAGAATGCCGTGAGCCTTGCGGCCGTGAGCAACGCCCGCCGGGAGGCGCCCGTGCGGGCGAAACTCGTGAGGAAGTACGCCCAGGCCCACGCCAGCGACATCCCGGGACCGCACACGATCCCGCTGTCGATCTCGTCGATGGCACGGAAGAGGCGGCGGTGCCCCAGATGCGTGAAGCGGGTGAAGTCGAGCGCGCCGGCGTGAACCTGCTGCATGAACGGTGTTTCCGCGTAGAGCAGCCCACCGGGCTTGAGAACCCGGGCAATCTGCGCCGCGCACAGGGCCGGGTCGAGCACGTGCTCGAGCACCGCCTGGGCCACGACGCAGTCCACCGAAGCATCGCCGAAGGGGAGCGAGTGCGCATCGCAAATGAGGTTCACCTCGGGGCCCGGAATGACATCGCTCTGGATGCAGTCGAAGTCGGGGTGCCCGAGGATCGTGTCCATGCCCAGGCTCGGCGCCCGTCCTCCGAGGACGAGCACCAACGGCTCCGTCCGCAACCGAAGCAGATCGGCGAGCCGGCGTAGGTTGCGTTCGCTCGCGATGTTGCGGCTGATGGACGGCAGGAACCGCCCGGTGCGCTCACGCCAACGGGCCGACGGCGGCGCCGAGAAGTTGCTCAGGTAGGTCTTGATCGTGGTTTCGTCGAAGATACTGTGCTCGTCGTCGAGCAGGACGGGAACGCCCTCGATCCGCGCGTAGCCGGTCTGGCAGGACGGCGCCCCGCAGCGCAGCTCCGTCTCGGTGTCGTCGAGAGCGCCGCCGCACCGAGGGCAGCGCAGGGCGGCGCGCGCGGCCGGCGACAGCGCGCCCGGGCCCCTACGCGTAGAGCCCCGCCTCCTCCATGACGGTCGCCTCGCCGAAGCCGGACTTCCGGATGACGCGGTTGCCCAGGACGAGCACGTCCAGGCCACTGGAGACGAAGGTACGCAGAGCGTCGATCGGCGAACACACGATGGGCTCGCCTTTGAGGTTGAACGACGTGTTGAGCACCGCCGGCACGCCCGTGCGCCGTCCGAACTCGGCGATGAGGGCGTGGTAACGGGGGACGTGGGTCTCGTCCACGATCTGAGGACGGGTCGTCTCGTCGGCGTGGACCGCGGCCGGGATGTCACGCTTGCCGGCGTCGCTCACCTGGAAGGTCGTGAGCATGAACGGGGCGTCGTGGGGCTGCACGAGGTACTCCTCGGCGGCCTCGGCCAGCATGCTCGGGGCGAACGGGCGCCATGCGTCGCGGTACTTCACCACCCGGTTGACCCGGTCACGGGAGGCCGTGTCCCGCGGATCGGCGAGGATGGAACGGCTCCCCAGCGCCCGCGGGCCCCACTCCATGCGGCCCTGGAACCAGCCCACGATCTTGCCCTCGCCCAGCGCCTCCGCGGTGGCCGCCACGACCTCCTCATCAGTCAGCCGGTCGGCGGCGAGGCCGACGTTGGCCAGGATCGCGTCGGTGGCATCGTCGTCGTACGAGGGGCCCAGCGCGGCGGTGCGCAACGCCTCGACCCGGGGCACGCCGCCCACCTGCCGGTGCGCCAGGAACGCGGCTCCGACGGCGCCGCCATCGTCGCTCGGGGCGGGATGGATGAACAGGTCGTCGACCATGCCCGACCGTGTCAGCTTGCCGTTGAACACGGCGTTGAGCGAGCAGCCACCCGCCATGCACAGGCGCCGCTCCGAAGTCATGGCCAGCGCCATCTCCACCATCTTGAAGCCGAAGCGCTCGATCACGGCCTGCAGCGAGGCGGCCAGGTCCTTGTGGTGGGTCGTCAGGGGGTCGTCGGGCAACCGCGGCTCGCCGAGCGAGCGCACGAACGGCGACAGCGTCTTGCGGGTGCGCACCCAGCCCTCGATGGCCCGGATCTGGTTCATGTCCATCCACAGCCGCTCGGGATCGGCCACCTCGGCGAAGAGCGGCTGGGCTGCGCCGTAGGCGGCGAGACCCATCAGCGAGCCTTCGTCGCTCAGCCGCAGCAGCTTGTGGATGTTCCAGTACAGCTCCCCCACCGAGAAGTCGGCGAACGTCCTCATGACCTCGATGTCAGGCCCCCGTCCGCGGGCCACGAGGCCGGAGAGAGCGTCACCGCTCCCGTCCCAGGTCACGATGGCCGAGCTCTCGAACCCGGAGGTGTAGAACGACGAGGCGGCGTGGCAGAGGTGGTGGTCGAACGCCCAGAACGGCGGTGCCTCGCCGAGGCGGAACCGGCTCCGCAACTCCGCCTCCTGGGTCTCGACCGTCTCCCACGGGCGCAGGTCGGGCCGCACGAGGCGGCTCAAGGCGCCTCCCGCCACGTTCCGGCTGCGCCGCACCGCGCCGAGGAGGCCCTTCTTCACGAACGCCCGCCCGTTCGCTTCGGCCCAGCGGGTCGAGGCGAGCGGCGGGTTGTTGGACCAGCCCACGGCGTCGACCTCGTCGAGGGTGACGCCGGCTTCGCGCAGGCAGAACCGGACCGCGTTCTCCGGGAAGCGCCCGAGCGCCCACTTCACCCGGATGAAGCGCTCCTCGGCCGCAGCCGCAACCAGCCGACCGTCCTTGACGACGGCCGCCGCCGGGTCGTGGCCCCAGCCCTCCTGGCCGACCGAGTTGGCGAAGCCGCTGATCCCGAGCGTTATGCGTGGTTTCATGTCCGTTTTCCGCTCCGAGCCGCAGGTGTGCCTCGTGGCGGCGGCCGGCACGGGTGAACCGGTCGCCCGTGCGCCAAGGCGGTGCCGAGTGTAGCGGTCAGGCCGGGTCGCCCCGGGCGGTAGGGGCTCAGGGGCTCAGGGGCTCAGGCTGGACGGCGCGGCTTGTCTGAGCAGGCGGCGTGACTCCAGTTCGTCCTCGGCGAAGCGGTCGGGTGCGTCGGCGGCGTTGACCGCCGCCCACGCCGCGAAGGCGGCGAGCCCGTCATCGAGGGCGGTGGCCGGGAGGTAGCCGAGCTCGCGCCCCAGGCGAGCGGTGTCGGCGACGGCGTGGCGGACGTCGCCGACGCGGTACCGACCGCTCACGTCCATCCGGGGCTCGATCTCCATGGCCGAGAACAGGGTGGTGGCCAGCTCGGCCAGGGTCACCGCCTGCCCCGACCCGACGTTGTACGTCTTCCCCTGCGCTCCGGCGTCACCGGTGCAACGCCGGAAGACCTCCACCACGTCGTCGACGAACACGAGATCGCGCAGCATCAATCCGTCCTCGTAGAGCTCCACCGGCTGACCGGACCGGGCCCGGCGGAAGAACGTCCCCAACACCCCGGTGTACGGGTTGCGCAGGGACTGGCCCGGCCCGTAGACGTTGAACATCCGCAGTACGGTCGGGGCCAGACCGTAGATCTGCGAGGTCGCCCGGACGAGCTGCTCCTGGTGGAGCTTCGTCAGCCCGTAGATGGACGTCGGCGCAGCCGCCGCATCCTCGGAGGTGGGGTAGGCCTGCGTCGGCCCACAGCCGTTCGGGCAGCGAGGCTCGAACCGGCCCGCGTCCATGTCGGCGGGGTCGCGTTCGAGCCCGGTGTGGACGGTCCCGCAGCGGGGGCAGCGGCACATGCCCTCGCCGTAGACGGCCCGCGAGGACGCCAGCACGACCTGCCGGACACCGGCGTCCACCGCCGCTTGCAGGAGCACGGCGGTGCCGTAGCTGTTGACCTCGACGTAGCGCCCGATCGCGTACTGGGACTGGCCGACACCCGTCTCGGCGGCCAGGTGGTGCACCACGTCCACCCCCCGCAGGGCCCCGCGCAGGGCGGCCTCGTCCCGCACGTCGGCCCAGATCGCCTCCACGCCCGCGGCACGGAACCAGTCGGGCGCGCCGTCGCCGTGGACCTGCTCGACAAGGCTGTCGAGGATGACGACGCGGTGGCCGTCCGTAGCGAGGCGCCTGGCCAGACGGCTGCCGATGAAGCCCGCACCGCCCGTGATCAGGACGCCCAAGGGCGTCATAGCGCGCCAGCCTAGGTGACGCTCGGTCACGAGTGGCCTGGCTACGATCGGGCGGGATGGTAGGCGCCCTCGGCCCCTTGCGGGCAGTGTGAACGCGCCCGCCCCGCTCCGGATCCTCCATGTCGTCCCGACGCTCTCGGTCGGTGGCGCCGAACAGCACCTCGTCGACCTGGTCCGCCACAGTGACCCTCAGCGCCTCCGCCACATCGTGTGCGTGCTGCAGCGCCCGCACGCTCTGCTGCCCGGCCTGGAGCCGGCGGCCGACCTTGTGGTCCTGCTCGACCTTCCCGGGGCACACCCGTGGGTGCGCGGCGCGATGGCCGTGCGGGCGTTGATCCGCGCCCATCGCCCCGACATCGTGCAGACCTGGCTGTACGACGCCGACGTCGCAGGCCGGCTCGCCGTCCTCAGTACCGGGCGCCGGGTCCCCGTGGTCACGGGCCTCCAGGCGGCCATCTACGACCCCGCGGTCATCCGCCTCCAGCACTGGCCGCCGGCGAAGATGCGTGCGTTCCGCGTGATCGACCGGACTACGGCTTCGTTGACACGGACACAGTTCGTCGGGCTGTCGAGCTACGTCATCGAGTCGTACCGGCGCGACTTCGGTCTGAAGCAATCCGACGTCCTGGCGGTCATTCCCAACGCCATCGAGCCCCGTGCTCCGGGGGCAGGCGGGGCGGCGCTCCGGGCGTCCCTCGGCATCGACGATGACGCACTGGTCGTCGTGAACGTGGGCCGGCTCGACGAGCAGAAGGGCCAGGAGCAACTGGTCCGGGCCTTTGCCGCCGCGTTCGCCGACGAACCCAACGCGTGGATGGTCATCTTCGGCGAAGGCTCGAGGCGGGATCCGCTGACCAAGCTGATCGCCGACCTCGGCCTGGCCGACCGGGTCCTGCTCCCGGGTGTGGAGCGGGACATCGGCTCGGCCTACGCCATGGCCGACATCTTCGCCTTCCCGTCGCTCCACGAGGGCCTGGGGATGGCGATCATCGAGGCGATGGCGGCCGGGGTCGCGTGCGTGGGCAGCGATATCCCGCCCCTGCGGGCTGTCCTCCGAGACGGAGCGTGCGGCCGCCTCGTGCCCCCGGGGGACATCGACGCCTTGGCCGACACCCTCCGTTCGCTCGCCTCCGATCCCGCGACCCGCCGCGACCTCGCCGAAGAGGGGCGCCGCCGCGCCCGTGACTACTTCTTCACCGCCACCCTGCCCCGCTGGGAGGCCGCCTACCGCGCCCGGACCGGGGGTGGCCCGTGAGGGTCGCCGCCCTCGTGCCCAACCTGCCGGGCCTCGCCCCGGGGCAGCGCGTGCGAATCGAGTCCTGGACCGGTTACCTCGAGGGCCGGGGCTGGACCGTCGACCTGTACCCCTTCGAGAGCGAGCAGCTGCACGAGGTCATCTACCGACGGGGCCGCGGCCCGGCCAAGGCGCGGGGGCTGGCGGTGTGCTACTACCGCCAGCTCCGCCGGGTGCTCACCATGCCGCGCTGCGATGTGCTGTTCGTCTACCGCGAGGCCGCGTTGGTGGGCCCCGCCGTGCTCGAACGGCTCGCGGCCCGCACGGGGGCACCGTTCCTGTACGACCTGGACGACCCCACGTTCGTGCGCTACCGGAGCCCGACGAGCGGCTGGGCGAGCCTCCTCAAGTTCCACGGCAAGACCCACGGACTGTTCCGCCGCGCCGACCACGTGATCGCCATCAACGACCTGATCGGCGACTACGCGACCCGGTACAACCCGTCGGTGACGGTGATACCGAACTTCGTCGACACCGAGAAGTTCGTCCCCGCCGCCGCGCCGCCGCCCGATCCGGTTCGGCTGGTCTGGATCGGCAGCCACACCACCGCGCCCAACCTCGTCGAGATCGCGCCGGCCCTAGCTCGCCTCCAAGCCGACCGGGACGTGGTCCTGTGCGCCGTCGGCGCCGGCGACATGTCCGTCCCGGGCGTGAAGGTCGAGGCCCGGCCGTGGTCGTCCGAGACCGAGCTGGCCGACCTGCACACGGGCCACGTGGGCCTCGTGCCGCTCAACGACTTGCCCTGGAACCGGTGGAAGTTCTTCTTCAAGACCGTCCAGTAC
>JBOGIC010000411.1:0-8597 GCA_050744985.1 Acidimicrobiales bacterium | reverse complement strand
CCTCGTATCCGACCGTGTCGCGCTTCCGGGCCCGATTGCCTCGGAGCAGCTTTCCTCCGAAGTAGATGCAGACCTCGGGCACGATCGGAAGATTCGAGTACGTCGGGTTTGCGATCTCCAGGGCAGTAAGCAAGTTCTGCGTCGCGTCGTTGCGGGTGCTAACAAGGGCTGACCGTTGCGACCCTGTGATGATTACGGGCTTCGCCAGCTCGAGGAGCATGAATGACAGCGCGCTGGCCGTGTAAACCATCGTGTCCGTGCCATGGAGGATGACGAAACCGGTGTAGTCCTCGTAGTGACGGCTGATGGCATCGGCCATGGCTTTCCACTGTGTCGGCCCGACGTTGCAGGAATCGAGGGGTGGGATCTCGTCGAAGCAGTCGACCGCGAAGGGCAACCGCTGCAGTTCTGGGGTCGCCGCGCTCAATTCGGGCCACGGCACGACAACCTGAGGGCTCGCCGGATCAGGGTCGCGCGGCTTCGACCCGATGGTGCCGCCCGTGTAGATCACAAGTACCCCGGGCCGCAACTTGTCAGGTGGCGCAGCCACGATCATGGCGGACCTCCGGATCCTGTCGTATGCCAAATCGAATAGCCGAACCTATCATTGACTAGGCCTGTTCATGGATGGCAAACGGCGCACCACCATCGCCTCACGGGGGTCCGGCTGCGGCTCAACCAGCACTGGGTCGCGGCCATCCACGGCAAGGTACGCATCCAGGACGGCGTCGGCGTAGATCGACAGTGGATCGACGATGGTCTTGCCGCTCCGCGAAGGCTTTCCCTGCAGGTTGAAGAGCACCGAAAGCTCGGCCTGGGCGAGCACGATGGTGTTCGAGCGCACCTCTTGTCGGAGGATGTCACGGAGTCGGTTGAGCCCCGCCTCATCAGGCCCGTGGGACTCAACGTGGTACGCGAGCTCCGCAATCCGCTCCGTTGCGCGCTCGCCGAGCGTCTCCACAGCGATGCCGTGCATCGACTCCCGGTACGCACTGAAGGGCCCCAGGTCGGCAACGAACGACAAGCCCACGATGGCGACGCTGGTTTCGCGCCGGGCACGCAGCCAAGCCCCGACGGCATCCGGCATCGAGACGAACCGAGTCCCGTGAGGCGAGCATGCGTGGCGGATGCGGCCGGCAAAGTAGGGAGTGACGTCGCAGGGCAACGCCAGTACCTCTGTGCCCGTCCTACACAGGCCGACGACGGCGTCTTCGAGGGCAGCCCACACCGCTGCCTCTCGGTGCGGCAGCTCCATCGCCAGGCCGAGCCGCGGGACTGAGCGGACGCTCAAATTCGGCATCGACGTGTCGCCCTGGCAGATGCCGCGCAGCCGCTGCCGCAGGCGGATGACGAAGAGCTGCCAGAAGATTATCGCCGCCTCCGGTGCGTTCCCCGTGACAATGCCGATGGCTCGTGGCGTCACGATCCAGGCGGGCCGCGGATCTTCATCGGGATCCAGGATGGAGACACTGGCCGACAGGGTGTGTTCGAGCCGTTCGAAGAGCTCCCGGGCGTTGAGCTCGACAGCCCAGGTCAGGTCGCCGAGATTCGTCATCACCGTGCCGGGTGTCCCGATCGGGTGGAGAAGGTCGGCGTCGAAGATTTGAGTGACCCGGGCGTGGCCAGCTGCCCCCGACCGTGCCCACGGCTCGAACGGGTTGACGAGCCCGTAGGCCATGCCGAACCGGGTCAGGGTCGCCTCGTCGAGTCGTTGCGGCAAAGAGCTCGCGCCCACCGCCGCCCCGACGGCGTCGTAGTCCACACGGCGATCGCCACGGCAGTGCACGAGCGCATACCCGGTCGTGCCCTCCACATCGCGGTAGGACACGAAGGCAGACTTCAACTCATCCCACACGGGGATGCCAACCGTCCCTAGCCGGAAACGCTTGTGGGCTGCGTCGTGGCAGCTTCTCGCTTCGTGGTTGCGGCTCACGACGTGCCAGACGCCGCGCTCCTGTAGGAATTCGACGGACTGGTCGACGGCTGCCGGCCGGGCCTCGCTGGACCGAACGAGCCGCCCGAGGTCGCGCCCCTGACTCACGAGATCAGCGCCCCGTGGGCGCCGCGGAACCCTCGCCCTCGATTACGAAGAGCCCACCTTCGCCGACGTACTCGGGACCCATCATCTGCCGCACCTTGGCCACGCGAGCACCCGGCGCGACCTCGCCACGCGCCATCTCCTCGTCGACCTGGCCGAGCACCCAGCTGAACTTGGTGATGACGGCGGGGATCGTGAGGTTCCCGGTTGGGATCCCTCCGGCTCGCACGGCGGCCTGCACTGGCGAGTAGCGCGTGAGGTTCGCGGGGTGCACGGGGTACTGGCTCGTGATGACGACCGGGATCTCCTGGCTCTGGGCCGCGCTGATCAGCCGGGTGAGCGCGTATCGTTCGTCGAGGCTGGGCACGTTGCCCGCCCCCAGCGACTGGATCACCACCCCGCGGCACAGCGGGTTCCCGTCCGCGTCGGCAGCGGCGAGCGCAGCTTCGTAGAATGCGGCGTGCGACCCGGGCGTCTGTGCCACATGGAGGATGCCCGTGCTGAACGTGGCGCGCAGCGGGATCGACGGCCGCCGGTCCCCAGCGTCCCGGTTGCCAGGAGGCCGCCGCAGGTTGCGCACGAGGATTTGGACGTCCTCGGCGACGTAGCCGAGGGGGGGGTAGCCCGGTGACTCGAAGGCGTCGAACCGACGATCGTCCTTCTTCTGGGTGCGGACGGCCCGGAAGGCATACTCCCCGAAGCAGATCATCACCTCGGGAATGTCCTCCAGGGCGACCAAACCAGCCCTCAGGAGGTTGGTGACGGCGTCACCGTGCTTGATGTCGATCGTCGTCTGCGAGCCCGTGAACACCACCGGGAACGAGAGCTCGGGCCCGAGGGCGAAGGCCACGGCCGAGGCGGTGTAGGCCATCGTGTCGGTGCCGTGGGCGACGATGAACCCGTCGAACTCATCCTCGAGCTGCTTGATGCGCCGGGCGATCGTCACCCAGCCGTCCGGGCCGACATCGGCGCTGTCCAGGCGGAGAAGGTCGATCACCTCGCTGTCAGCCAGCTCGTTCAAGGCTTGGAAGTGCTCGAGCGCGCCGGGGTCGAGCGGCGACGCGACCCTGCCGCGCTGCTCGATCATGCCCACCGTCCCACCGGTGCTGAGGACGCAAAGCCGCTTCGTGCTGCGATGTCGCTCCGCGGTTCGGCGAGTAACCTGCGTCCGGGTACGCAGGTGCTGCTCCTTCGTCGCCACCCACGGGTGGTCGAAGTACCACTCGAACAGCTCGCAGCGCGGCCGGAGTAGACCCCGGGTGTCGACGCGGCAAATGCCGGACCAGCGGAGCAGCTGATGGCTCTCTTGCCGGCTGTCGAACGGCTGGGGACCACTCAGGACCCGGTCGTACACCTGAAGACTGGAGATCGCCGACACTGGGCTTTCCAGGATGTAGGCGGCAATCACGTCGAGCCACTGGCTGTCGAGATGAGTCGCGGTCGGGAGCACCTCGGCGACGATGCCCCGGCCTAGTTCCCGGCCGAGCAGGGCCGGCAACTGGTTCGGGAAGTCGACGGACCACCGGAGGCGACCATGCTCGGCATGGCGGTTGACGAGCCGGCCCAGCCAGGTGGACGCCTGCGGGAAGCCCCCGCAGTACCTCAGGATGTCTCGAGCGCACTCGTAGCGTTCCCCAACCGCCGGGGCAAGCCCACCACTGAAGGCCCGGAATGAGCCGTCATCGAGCTCGAAGTCGTCCAACCATATGAAGTCCCCAGCGAGGGGAGCCACGTCGGTCCTGCCATCACCTCCGAGCATCTCGGCCGGAGTGCGTACGGCACAGATGCTCAGGGTAAGGCGGCGGAGATCGGGTTCCCGGCTACGATCCTGCTGCAAGGCGCGTAGCGCCTGCACGACGGAGTCGGCGAACGGGTAACGCCGCAGGCTGTCGAACTCGTCGAGGATGAGGACGAAGCCGCTCGGTTCCGCACACGCAAGAGAACGGAGCACCGCCAGGAAGGACATGCCTTGCGGATTCGCGACCCCAAGGCGCTCCAGGTCGGTGTAGCCGAGCTGGCGGGCGATCTCACGGATGACGTCGACGTGCCAGGACTGGAAGGTGGCGTCGTGATGCCGCACCGCGGCCGACAGGTCGACGAACGCCACACGGCGGCCCGCCGCTAGGAAGTCGCCGATAGCGTGATTCACGAGACTGGTCTTACCGGACTGGCGGCTGCCTAGCAGGTGGCAGTCGTTCCCGGCGAGGATCGCCTGCCGGTACACCGAGTCGGCCGGGCGCAGCACGTAGAGCGCTTCACCGGGGGGGATGGCGCCACTGGCCCAGAACGGTGTTGTGCTCACGGGCCGCCGGCCAGGAAGTGGTCGGGGAAGTGCTCGCCGTACCATGCGCACCGCCACCCGCCCCCCCGCTCGCACAGCCCCAACTGGCGCAGCGTGTCGTGGTACTCGAGATCCCCGCCTTTGCTGACCGCTGCTTTGACGTCGGGCGCCGTTCGGAGTATGGCCGCCAAGCGTTCGAGATGGCGGGCGAACGGCCCGAACCGCGCCGGATCGTCGGCTTCGGTCCCGTTGGCACGGGCCTCGATGTAGACGTGGGTGAGGTGCGGCTGTCCCGAGAACTTCTTCCAAGCATCCGCGGCAACCTCCATTCCCCAGCGGTCGGCGGAGCGTCCGGCCATCGGTGGAGCGAAGCTGCGGGCAAGTTGGACGACCTCATTCGGCTCGAACCACCGGCATACGACGTGGCGCCCGATAGGGAACGTTCGCATGCTCTCGATCTGAACTTCAGTCAGGTCGCTCGTGCCCACCGACCAGGCTGCGAACCGCCGCCACGAGCGGTTGACGGGCAGGGGCGAGGTCGCCCGCACGCCCCACTCCTTCAGGATCCCCTTCATCAGCTCAACCGACTTGACGGGCCCGTCGTTGATGTTGTCCAACACTAGGGTGACGCCGCGGCCCCCAGATTCTGCAACCCAGTCGCTCAGTTGTGCGTCAACCTCGAAACGGGCGCCCTGCACGGCCTGACCGGTGACCGCCTCGACTAAGCCGGTAAGGATCTCGGTTTCGCTGCTGCCGCGCATGTACACCCGCGCAGAATCAACGTGCACGGTAACTCGTTCGGAACGTGCGGCGGAGTGGAGGATCGTGCCTGCGAGGCACGTCTTGCCCGACAGCGGCTCGCCGACGACCAGGAACAGGCCCGCCTTGTCGAGTAGCTCGAGCGCATCGCGCTCGCATGACCGAGCGACATGGTTTGGGGCATCCGGCGGGATCGGGCCGTCGGCATGGGCGCGCTCCCGCCAGGTGAACCCGTAACGCTCCGCTGTCTCGAGGAGTGCTTCCTCAATCGGCATCCGGGCCTCGCCGAGCTGGAACTGGAGCCGGTAGCACACGTCGAGTAGCGACCGCACCAGGGCCTCCACCTTGGCCGGCTGTGGCATCTTCGAAGATTCCGTTCCGGCGCCGGCACGAATGAACTCCGACAGGTACCCCGCGTTCCAGCCCGCCTGCTTCGCAATCTGGCCCTGTGTCAGCCCCACGGTCGAGATGAGCTCGTCGACCGCGGCCCGGATCGCACGTCGGGTCTGTTCAAGCTCCGCCTGCAGCCGGCGGTTGCGTGGTGTGTCCTTCACCCTAGGCACGGGCGGACCTCGCTGGCGAGGGAGAACCGTCCCAGCCCAATCGCAACCAGCCGCTGAGCAAGCCGCGATCGATGTTGCCGCCGGTGAGAACAACGCCCACACGGCCCACCAGTGGCGGCTCGATGCCAGCCATGGCCGCGGCGAGCGCGGCCGCGCCTCCGGGCTCCACGACGAGCTTCATCCGCTCAAGGAGGAAGGTCGTCGCCGACCGGATCTGCATGTCCGTGACGGTGATGCAGTCGGCCACGGCCGGCCGGCTGAGCCCCGCGCACACGGCGACTGGTATCGCCGATGGCCCGGCACGAAGCGCGTCGGCGACGGAGCACGCTCGATCGACCTCAGCTCCTACGAGCCGCGTCGGCGCACCTCGGACGTCGAGGGTGAGCGCCGATCCGGCCAGAAGCCCTCCACCCGCCACGGGCACCAGCAGCGCGTCGAGAGGCCCAGCTTGCTCGAGCAGCTCCCACACGACGGTGGACTGCCCGGCGACGATCAAGGGATGGTTCGACGACGGAACGACCCGGAATCCTTCCTCTTCCGCCCATGCCATGAGAACGGCATCGCGCTCGGCGATCTCGGCGTACGGCCGGACCGACGCTCCGTACGCCTCGGCCGCGGCGCGCTTCACCGCTGCGTCCTTGTGCATGACGGCGAAGGCTCGGCAGCCCACTTCTCTGGCGGCGCACGCCAACGCCTGCGCATGGTTGCCCGAGGAGGCGCATCCCACGCCGTACGCCAGTTCTTCGGATGGGAGCGAGAGCAGGACGTTGAGGGCGCCCCGGTACTTGAACGACCCCGTGTGCTGAAGGTTCTCCGCCTTCAGAAGGATCTCGGCACCGGTCAGCATGTCGAGGGTTCGCGACCTGAACACGGGTGTCCGCGTTACCCGCTCGTCGAGCCTCCGAGCCGCCTCCTGCACGAAGCCACCCAACTCCGGCACCGGCGGCCGATCGCTTGCTCTGAGCGCTTCCCGGAAGCTCGCTGTCACCTACATCGCCTCGGCTCGGCACACGGCAAACGCAAACGCGCTTGCCGAAGCCAAAGGAAAACGCGAGCCGCCGGATCCGCGAAGGAGCGAGCGCGTTGGCGGTAGGATTTGGCGATGGTCGTCGCCAACACGGAGGACCACCGAACGCCGAGCGGTCCGGATCTGGTTCGGATGCTTCAGCACTCGCTGGAGCCGGATCTCGTGGCGTACCTCGTCCCGGAAGTCGATCCCGCCGAGCTTCGCGGATGGAAGTTCCGCGATAGGCAAACCCAGAGAGCGGTCAAGCACCGGTTGCAGGAGGTCTTGGACGTTTTTCGTCGGCTGGAGGCGCGCGACGGCCCGGCGCTCGCCCGGAACTGGTTCCTCGCGACCAACCCGCGCTTGAGAGGCCGCGCTCCGGCCGAGGTCATCCGAGAGGGCGACGTGAGCTGGGCGAAAGCCGCGGCGATCGACTACCTGGAGCGCGATTAGGCACGTGAGCGTCACGGGAGCTCGATTCCCAGAAGGCGCGCCACGCCGCGCGCCTGTGGCAGCGAATCGATCGGACGCTGGATCGGGTCGGGGGCCAGGCTGAGGCGGTCGAAGACCGCCCAGCAACGCCAGCCGCTCCGAAGCCGGGACTGGTAGGCGATGCCCGCGTAGAGCCAGCCCTCTGGGCCCCACTGCGCGTGCACCCAACTCGAGATGGCTTGGGTGACCTCTCGTGAAGGGCCACGCACGGCCGCCACGTCAAGATCCTTCACCCCAAGCGCCGCGAGCGTCGCACCAAGCGCGTCACGGATGCACCTGCGCGTTTCGATCGCCTCAATGTCAAGGAACCGTGCGACCGCCGGCATCGGGACCTGGATCGCGGCTCGGCTCTCGCACCAGCGGTGCCAGTCCGCCTCCGTCAGCGGGCTCATCGTGATGCCAGCCATACGGGGGTCCAACGCGGGTCGGAATGGGGCGAACCCGAGTGCCTCGCCCAAGGCGCCGGTGATCGAGGACGCGAGGTACGCGGTGCCATACGCACCGTCCGGGCTGTCCCACCTATGGTCGGCGGGCTTGCCGTCGTCACTCCGCCGGCCGCGGCCGTAGCCGAGCGGGTTGGTACGGTTACCGATGCGCCATAAGCCGCTCTTCGGTGCGGCCACTACTCGTGGACGAAGTGATGGTGCCGTTGCCGTAGGTGGGGACCGTACCACGGACGTCACCTTCCGTCGACTCAGGTTCGCTGAGACGATGCAGATACTTTCCACAAATTGAGTGGCAATCTGGCGTATCACTGCTGCAAACATCATTTGTCATCTTGTGATGTGATTGCCAAACGATGATGGGGCTACCTCCAGCGGGGGGTCCGCGCCGCCGACGCCCCCGCATGGGAGGCTGGATACGTGCAAACGGCCACGCGGCGGCGGGGTACGTCTCATCGGATGGCCACGGTCACCACCTCGCGCTGGGCGATGCTGGCCGCCGTCGGGCTCGTGCTGTCGGCCCCGGTGGTCGGGTGGTGGCTCGCGGGCGACCTCGCTCAGGGCACGGGCCCCGACCACCTCCTCCCGCCGGTCGACCTGCCCTCGGCCGCGGGGATCGCCGCCGCCATCGTCGGAGCGGCGTGTGCGGTCCTCGTGGTGCGGGCGTGGTGGCGCCGCCGGCTGGGCCGGCGCTGGCGACCCACCGTGGTGATGCTGGTGCTCGCCGGAGCGGCATTCGGCGTGGGATGGCGCATGCTGAGCGCCGGCACCACCGGTTCCGACCCCGAGATGGGGAAGGTTCTGCTCATCGGTCTCCCCGCCTGGGTCGCCTTCGTCGGCGCGGCAGTCGTCGTCGGCATCTGGCGCCGGCCGGAACGTCGCAAGAAAGCCGAGAAACGAACACACATTCGGGAGGATTCGCCGGTATCCTCGGCAGACCGTGTCTGACAAGCTTGTCATTCGAGGGGCGCGGGAGCACAACCTCCGCAACGTCAACCTCGACCTCCCCCGCGAG
>JBOGIC010000410.1:0-2751 GCA_050744985.1 Acidimicrobiales bacterium | reverse complement strand
TGTCAGCTCCGAGCGCGTGGCCTTTCACCGACTTCGCCAGCACGACGGTCGGCACGCCCTCGTGGGCCGCCGCGGCACGGAAGGCCTCGTAGACCTTGCGGCGGTCGTGGCCACCCCAGCACAGGGCCTTCAGCTCGTCGTCGGACAAGTGCTCGACGAGCGCGGCCCGCTCCGGGTCGTCGGCGAAGAACCGCTCCCGGAAGTAGGCCCCGCCTTCGACCGCGTACTTCTGGAACTCGCCGTCGGGCGTGTGCGTGAGGCGGTCGAGCAGGCTGCCGGTGGTGTCGGCGGCCAGCAGCGCGTCCCAGCCCGAGCCCCACACGACCTTGATGACGTTCCAGCCGGCACCGGCGAACTGGGACTCGAGCTCCTGGATCACCTTGCCGTTGCCCCGCACGGGACCGTCGAGGCGCTGGAGGTTGCAGTTCACGACGAAGATGAGGTTGTCGAGCGGCTCCCGTGCGGCCACCGCCAACGCGCCCAGGCTCTCGGGCTCGTCGCACTCGCCGTCGCCGAGGAAGCACCACACCTTCGACGCCGACGTGTCGGTGATGCCGCGATTGTGCAGGTAGCGGTTGAACCGGGCCTGGTAGATCGCGTTGATCGGCCCCAACCCCATCGACACGGTCGGGAACTCCCAGAAGTCGGGCATGAGCCGCGGGTGCGGGTAACTCGACAGGCCGCAGCGTCCCTCTTTCCGGTTGACCTCGCGGCGGAAGTGGTCGAGGTCGTCCTCGTCGAGACGGCCCTCCAGGTAGGCCCGGGCGTAGATGCCGGGCGTGGCGTGGCCCTGGACGTAGACCTGGTCGCCGGCGCCGCCGTCCTTGCCGTGGAAGAAGTGCTGGAAGCCGACCTCGTACAGCGTGGCCGACGAGGCGAACGTCGACAGGTGGCCGCCGATGCCCGACGACGCGGCGTTGGCGCGGGTGACCATGACAGCCGCGTTCCACCGCACGAGGGCTTCGATGCGGGCCTCGAGCCGCTCGTCGCCCGGGTACGGCTCGCCCGCGCCGTGGTGGAGCGTGTTGAGGTACGGCGTCGACAGCGGCGCGGGGAACCCGAGCTTGAGCCGGCCCGCCTCGTCGATCAGGTGCCGGAGCAGGAACCGCGCCCGCGGCTTGCCCCGTTCGGATGCGACCGCCCGGAGGGAGTCGGTCCACTCCTCGGTCTCCTGGCGGTCGATGTCCGGCAGGCCGTCGACGTAGGTCATGCAGCCGGTACGTCGAGGATGATCGCGTCACCCTGGCCGCCGCCGCCGCACAGCCCCGCCGCTCCGAGCCCGCCGCCGCGGCGGCGCAACTCGGCGATGAGGGTGATGGGGAGGCGCGTGCCGGAGGCGCCGATGGGATGGCCGAAGGCGATGGCGCCACCGTTGACGTTGAGCATGTCCTCATCGATAACAAGCTCATGTGACGAGGACAGGACCACGGCGGCGAACGCTTCGTTAACTTCGAACAAATTCACGTCGTCGACCGACCGGCCGGCGCGCTGCAGCGCCTGGCGGATGGCGCCGGCGGGCTGGCTCAGCAGCGAAGGGTCGGGCCCGGCCACCATCCCGTAGCCGGCGATCTCCGCGAGCGGCGTCAGGCCCAGCTCCTTCGCCTTGGCCGGGCTCACCACGACCACGGCCGCCGCGCCGTCGGAGATCTGCGACGCGTTGCCGGCGGTGATCGTGCCGTCGGGGCCGAACGCCGGCTTCAGCTTGGCCAGCTTCTCGGCCGTGGTCTCGGGCCGCACGCCCTCGTCGGTCTCGACGAGCACGGGGTCGCCCTTGCGCTGCGGCACCGCGACCGGGACGATCTCGTCGGCCAGCCGGCCCTCCTTGATGGCGGCGGCGGCCCGCTCGTGGCTGCGGGCGGCGTAGGCGTCCTGGGCCTCACGGGTGATCGGCGGCTTGGCCTTCCGTGCGTACCCGTCGGTGCTGGCGCCCATGTGCACCTCGTCGAAGGCACACCACAGCCCGTCGTGGATCATGGCGTCGACCACCTTGGCCTCTCCCATCTTGTAGCCGCTGCGGGCCCCGGGGAGGAGGTGCGGGGCGTTGGTCATGGACTCCATGCCGCCGGCGACGACCACGTCGGCCTCGCCCAGCCGGATCATCTGATCGGCCTGATGGATGGCGTTGAGGCCCGACAGGCACACCTTGTTGACGGTCACCGCCGGCACCGTCATCGGGATGCCGCCCTTCCTGGCCGCCTGGCGCGCTGTGATCTGTCCCTGTCCCGCCTGGAGCACCTGACCCATCACCACCTGGTCGACGACCTCGGGCTCGATGCCGGCCCGTTCGAGCGCGGCGGCGATGGCCAGGCCACCGAGGTCGGCCGCCGAGAGCGGCGCCAGAGCGCCGGACAGCTTGCCGATCGGGGTGCGGGCGAACGAGACGATCAGGGATCCAGACATCGGGAGATCGCTCCTCTCAGGTGGAAGGGATCTTGTAAGCCAGAGCCACCGAATCGGTGGCTCTGGCTTACAAGAACGCACGGCGGGCGTGGCAACGGTTCAGTCATACGTGAAGAAGCCCTCGCCCGACTTCTTGCCGAGCTTGCCATCGGCGACCATGCGCTTGAGCAGCGGGGCCGGGACGGCGCAGGGGTTGCGGGACTCGTCGTAGAGGGTCTCGAGAATCGACACGCTCGTGTCGAGGCCGACGAGGTCGAGGAGGGCGAGCGGCCCCATCGGGAAGTTGCAGCCGCCCTTCATGGCGGTGTCGATGTCGTCCCGGCTGGCCGTGCCCGCCTCGAGCATCCGCAC
>JBOGIC010000409.1:0-6278 GCA_050744985.1 Acidimicrobiales bacterium | reverse complement strand
CACCGCAGCAATGCTCGCCGATGGTGAGTCGCCCGGACGCGATGTCGTCGACCGGCGCGCCGGCGAGGGGCCGCCCGATCGTCCACTCGACGGCGCGCACGGCGGCGCGCGTGAGCCACTTCGGCGGGTGTACCGGCACAGGGCGGAGATTACCAACCGCCCCCCGAATGGTCGGCATACGATCGCGGCGGTGCTGGAAGCGGAGTACGAGGACAAGGTCGGGCTCTACGCGCTCGCATCGAGCCCGGAGGTGGTCGCGGCCGTGACGGCCAGCCTTCCCACCGGCGGCCGCCTCCTCGACATCGGGTGCGGCACGGGCAACCTCCTCCGGCAGTTCCGGGCGACGGCCTCGTTCCTCGCCGGCATCGACGTGGCCGAGGGCGCCTGCGCCGTGGCGCGGGGCGTCGCCGATCAGGTCGTCAACGCACCGATCGACAGCGACGACTTTCCCTTCCCGGATCACAGCTTCGACGTCGTGGTCTGCGCGGACGTGCTCGAGCACCTGGCTGATCCCGCCGTCGGGCTGGCCAAGGCGATCCGCTGGTGCCGCCCCGACGGCACCATCGTGATCAGCGTGCCCAACATCGCCTACTGGCGCGCCCGCCTCCGGCTGCTCCGGGGAGTGTGGCAGTACGAGGAGACGGGGGTATTCGACAACGGGCACCTCCGCTTCTTCACCTACAGCTCGCTGCGCGACTTCCTGTCCTGGCACGGCGTGGACGTCGTCGACTACCGGCCTGCCCTCCGCGAGTTCTGGCGGGGCGTCCGGGGCTTTCGCCGGCTCCCCGCGGCCATCCAGGCGCCGGTCGAGCGGGCCTGGGACCACCTCGGGAGACGCCGGCCGTCGCTCCTCGCCCTCCAACACATCTGCTCGTGCCGCCCGCCCCAGGAGCCCATGGCGAGCGCGAACCGAAACCGCCCGCTCCCGCCCGGCCGGTGGTGATCAGACGTGGGCCAGCAGGCCGGCCCGCTGCAGTCCCTGCGGGTGGTCGGCGGTCCCCAGCGCGTAGACCTGCTTGACCTCGACGTCACGGAAGCCGGCGTCGATGACCATTTGGGCCAGGGTGTCGAGGGACGGGGCCCACCAGTGCAGTCCCGACCAGCCGCCGAAGTAGCGCGTCAGCCCCGCGCCGAGCGCGGGATCGAAGCAGTCGACGATCAGGGCGGACTCCCCGGTCACCCGGCGAATGGCCTGGAGCGCCGCGATGGGGCTTCGGAGATGGAGCAGGAGGTCGGCGACGTGGACGAAGTCGAACGTCCCGAGCTCGGCCGGGTCGAGGTCGTACACGTTGCAGATCACCCGCTCGGCGTGAGAGCCCAGGGCTTCGTGGGCGAGGAGGAAGCCCTCACCGCTGGGTCGGTCGCGTCCGTGGGCGAGGAGCGCGTCCCTCGCCTGGGGCGGTAGATCCAATTCGGACACGCGGTCGATGTCGGTGGCCACGACCTTGGCGCCCCGGCGCTCCATCTCGAACGCCCAGAACCCGTCGAACGTCGCCACATCCAGCACCCGGCGGCCGGCGAGGTTGTCGGGCAGCCCGTAGCGCGCCACGAGCGGCCGGTGGTCGTAGAAGCCCGGCGTCACGACACCGCCCGGAAGCTCGATGGTGTGGTACCACCAGATCGAGGCGATCCGCTCGGCCTGACTGGCGCCCTCCTCGGCCGGACCCCGGGGACCGGGGAGGAAGGCGAGGGCGGCGTCCGGGTCCCGCTGTCGCACGTGTAGCTCGGGGAGATGGTCGGCCACCGCCAGCGGCTCCGCCGGCGTGCTCCTCGAGCCGGCCGAGCGCTTCACGCGCTGCAGCATCGTCGCCACCGGCTCCGGCACGGTGGCCGTCATCGAGAAGCGCTCACCGCCGACGGTGACGCGCGGCATTAGCGACGACCGGCGGAGTGCCGCTGGGCACCGATGCCGGCCCGGTACGCCTCGAGGAACGCAGAGCCGTAGCGCAGGCAGGGCTCGAGGTGATTGCCTTCGGCCCACTCGTTCCACGCGTTCACGAACACGAGGTTCTCGTCCGGGCTGAACGGCCGGAACTGCGCCACCACCCCCTGTGTCCACCGCTCGAACTCCTCGGGGCTCGCCCCGGTCAGGATCAACGCAGGATCGCGCCTCGCCGAGTTGTCCCACGACGGGGTCACGCAGCGGAACCGCTTGTAGTCGGGCGGCGAGGCCGCCAGGGAGCGCTGCACCAGGTCACCATATCGGTGGACCGAGTTCTGGTAGCGACGGTTCCGCGGCATGGCGAGCCGGCCCAGCTTCCGAAGCGCCTCGGGCGGCACCCTCGGCCCGAGCCGCCGGGTGTCGGGCTGGAACTCGACGGCCGCGTCGAAGCCGAGCCGGCCCGGGTCGCCGCCCGGCTCACGGTAGGACTCCACGCGGATCAGGTACGGCTCGCCGACGCCCAGGCGCTGTGCCTCTCCCCGCCACAGGTCGGTGGTGCGCTTCGGCTCGGGGAGGGCGCTGGCCGAGTACACGAGCAAGACCGGCCGGTCGTCGACCCGCACGTAGCGGTCGTCGGCGAAGGCGGCCGCGAGCCAGCGGATGTGGTCGAGGTCGTCGGCCGGCGAGTAGGTCTGATCGATCAGCACGTGGTCGTCGCCACCGTCCCACGTGCGCGTCCAGCGCTCGTTCGCCCAGCACAGCAGGAACGGCATGTCCGGTTCGCCGCTCGAGAGCACCTCCTGGAGGGGCCGCTCCAGCAGGCGCCGTCCATGGAACCAGTAGTGGTAGTAGCAGAAGGCATCGATGCCGTACGCCCGGGCGATCTCGGCCTGGCGGGCCCGGGTCTCGGGCACGCGCAGGTCGTAGAACCCCAGGTCGGCCGGGAGGTGGGGCTGGTAATGGCCGCGGAACAACGGCCTCGCCTTGGCCACGTTCGTCCACTCGGTGAACCCCGGGCCCCACCACCGGTCGTTTTCCGGGATGGGGTGGTACTGGGGGAGGTAGAACGCGATGGATCGCAGCCCACGACCTGTCACCGCCGTAGTGTCGCTCATTCCTGGTGACCTCCGTGAGGGCTACCGTGAGGCCGGGTGAACGAGGCGAGATCGACCGACGCAGCCGCGCTCGCTCGGCGCGGGTCCGTCGTCACCCTCGCCGGCGCCAGTTTTCTGGCGACCGCGTTCGCCCTTGTGACCGGGCCGCTCATGGCCCGCGCCCTCGGTCCGTCCGGCCGGGGCGAGGTGGCCGCCGCCACCGTGTACGCGACGCTGATCACCCTGCTGGCGAGCCTCGGCCTGCCGGCGGCGGTCGGGTACTCGTCCGCTACGAAGCTCCACGCCATCCCGGCGCTGCTGGCGACGACGCTGCGGTACGCGGTCTGGCTCACGCTGCCCATGATCGCCGTCGCGGTGGCCATTACCGCCGGCCCGTTGTCGGACCTCAGCCCCGGCGGCCGGCTCGGCGCGGCCGTGATGATCGCCATCGTTCCGGTCGGCGTTCTCGGCAACTGCCTCGCCGCGATCCTCGTCTCCGAGGAGGCCCTCGGCCCGCTGACACGGCTGAGGATCCTCCCGCCCCTCCTGGCCACGCTGTGCACGGTGGCGATGTACGTGGTCGGGAACCTGACCGTGCTCGTGGCCCTGGCCATCGGCGTCGGCACGGTCGTCTGGACGGCCTTGCTCGCATGGAGGCTGGTTCGCCTCCGGCCCCACGGGCGGGCCCCGTTCGGGTGGATGGTCCGCTTCGGGCTACGCGGCTACCCGGGCACGCTGGCCGTGTTCACCACCCACATGATCGATCAGGCGGTCATCTTCGCGATGCTCGGGTCGCGACCGCTCGGGTTCTACGCCGTGGCCGTGACGATCTCGGCGATCCCGAACTCGGTCTGGCTGGCGATCTACTCGGGGTACTTCGCCCGCGTCGCCGAAGAGGAGGACCGCATCGCCCGGGGGATGCTCATCTCGCAGGCGCTCCGGTTGACCCTACTGGCCTCGGTGCTCGTGTCGGCGGCGATCGCGGTCGCCAGCCCGCTCCTCCTGCCGGTGCTCTACGGCCAGGAATTCGCCCGGGCCGTGGGGCCGCTGCTGCTTCTGCTCCCGGGCACGGTCGTGTTCTGCGCGTCGATGGTGGGCGAGTCGTTCCTCACCGCCACGGGCCGGCCCGGTCGGGTCACCTTCGCCGAGCTCAGCGGGCTGGCGCTGACCCTTGTCGGGCTGCCGATCGTGGTTCCGCGGTGGGGCATCGTCGGGGCGGCGATCCTTTCGAGCGTGAGCTACTCGGTCGTGCTGGCCGTGTGCGTGACCTTCCTCCGTCAGGGCGGACCGGTGTCGCTTCGCATCCAGAGGACCGACCTCGTCGCGTTCGCCGATCTGGCCCGCAATCTCTCTCGCCGGGTTCGCCCGGGTCACGGCGTCCGAGCGACGCCCGCCGATTGAGCGACGCCGACGTGAAGGGCCGGAACGTCGTGCTGGCCGGGGTGTCGAGGCACCCGGTCTGTGGCGTGCGAGACCACACCTATGCGCTCGCCGAGGGGTTCTCGGCCCTGGGCGAGTCCTGCGACATCGTCTGGGAGCACGTCCCGACGTCGCTGTCGCCCCTCGCGACGGCGCAGGCGCTGCGGAGCTGGGCCCGCGCGGTCAGCGACCGCAGCCGGGCTGCCTCGGCGCTGATCGTGCAGTACAGCGCGTTCAGCTACAGCTACCGCGGCGTGTCGGTCGGGTTCCTCGGATGGACGTCGACGCTGCGGCAGGTGCCGTGCCCGAAGCTCGCGTACCTTCACGAGCCCGCCCATGCATGGACCGCCAACGGTGCGCGCGGGTGGGTCTGGGCGCTGAGTCAACGGGCGGCGCTCCGCTCGCTCGTCGGCGCCGTCGACGCGGTTGCGCTGACGACCGAGCCGAGATTGCAGTGGCAGAGGTCGCGGCGCTGGCTTCCCCCCCGGCCGAGCGCCTTCGCCCCTGTCTCCTCGACGCTGCCCTCGCTGCCCGCCGGCGTGGAGGAGCCGGCTGCGTCCCCGAACGCATCGGCGGAGCCCCGAATCGGAGTCCTCGGCTACGGTCCGACGACGCGGCCGGCCCCGGTGCTGAGCGCCCTCCGGCGACTTCGGGCCGAGGGGCTCGACGCGAACCTCGTCCTCCTCGGGGGGCCCGGGCCGTCCTCCGTGGGCGCCGACCGCTGGCGGGTGGCGTCGGAGGAGACCGGCGTGAGCTCGGCGGTCTCGTGGACGGGGGTCCTCCCCGCCGCCGAACTGGCGTCCGCGATGGCCGGGTGTCACGCCCTGGTCTTCTCCGACGCCTCTGGCGCCAGCGGCCGAAGGACGTCGGTGGCCGCGCCCCTCGCCCTCGGCGTTCCGGTCGTGGCCCTTGACGGGCCCGAGACGTGGCCCCTCCTGGCCGACCGCGGCGCGGCGGTGATCGTGCCGCCGGAACCCGATGCCATCGCCAACGCGCTACGGCCCCACATCGCCGACCCACAGCACCGTCGAGCCCAGGCCGACCGCGGACGCGCGTTCTACGCGTCGGAGCTCGGTGCCGAGGTCGTCGCCGCCCGCCTGCTGCGCACGATCGCCGCGGTGCGCTCCGAAGCGGTCAGGAGCTGACCGGGACGAGCAGGAGCTCCGCCGGCTCCCGTTCGGCCGGTGACTCGATCGGCACGACCCGCAGCCATGTCCGCTTCCTGATCGCGCCGCACCGCTCCAGAACGACGTTGAAGACGGTGTAGCGGTGCTGGCGCGCCCACTCGAACGGCGCTTCGAGCCGCCGGCCCCGTGAGCGCATCCACGGTTCGCTGAACTCCCCGAAGATCACCGGACGGTGGCGGGCGACGAAGGACTCACCGCCGGCGAGGATGTCCATCTCGAACCCCTCGGCGTCGACCTTCACGACCGAGACCGCTCGCTCGAACACGAGGGTGTCGAGGCACTGCATCGGCGCTTCGACGGTCGGACCGAGCCGGCCCTCCCGGACGTGGCGCGCCAGGTCGCCCCGGGCCACGCCCGACGCGGCCGTGGCATTGCCCGCTCCTCCCTCCTCGACGAGCATGGCCAGCGATCCTTCGTGCGCGCCCAGGGCCACCTCGACCACCGACGCCCGATCGTCCAGCCCGTTGGCGGCGAGGTTCGCCCGGACGATGGCGGCGTTGGCGGGAACCGGCTCGACGGCCACCACGTACGCATCGAGCAGGCGTGCCCTCTCGGCCAGTTGGACGGTGTAGAGGCCCAGCGACGCGCCGATGTCGAGCGCGATGGTTCCCGGCCGGAGATGCGACGCCAGCAGGGCGACCTCGTCTGCGGCGTAGGCACCGGTGAAGGCGGTCACCCAGGTCTGGCGTGAACCGG
>JBOGIC010000408.1:0-2902 GCA_050744985.1 Acidimicrobiales bacterium | reverse complement strand
CGTGCGCCCGCAGGAGCCACTTCGGCGTGAGCACGACGAGTGGCCGCCGATCGGGCTGGTGCACCTGGCGGCGCAGCAGGTGGAAGTACTGGGCCGACGTGGTGGGCTGGGCCACCTGGATGTTGTCCTCGGCGCACAGCGTGAGGAAGCGCTCGACGCGCGCCGAGGAGTGCTCCGGGCCCTGGCCTTCGTACCCGTGGGGCAGCAGCAGGACGAGCCCCGACTTCTGGCCCCACTTGTCCTCGGCGGCGGTGAGGAACTGGTCGATGATGATCTGGGCGCCGTTGGCGAAGTCGCCGAACTGGGCCTCCCACGCCACGAGCGCGTCGGCGTGCACGACCGAGTAGCCGTACTCGAACCCCAGCGCCGCATACTCCGACAGCAGCGAGTCGTAGGCCCAGAACTTGCCGGCGTCCGGGGTGAGGTTCGCCAGCGGGAGCCACTCCCGTCCCGACTCGTAGTCGACGAGCACGGAGTGGCGCTGCGAGAACGTCCCCCGCCGCGTGTCCTGCCCGGTCAAGCGCACGTCGGTGCCCTCGAGCAGCAACGAGCCCAGCGCCAACGACTCGGCCAGCGCCCAATCGACCGAGCCCTCGCCGTAGCGGTCGAGGCGCGCCTCGAGCTGGCGCGCCATCTTCGGGTGGGCGGCGAACCCGTCGGGGGTGTCGTGGATGGCGTCGACCACCTGGTCGAGCACGGCCCGGGCGACGCCCGTCTCCACCGTCGTGACCGCCGGTTCGGGCCGCGCCCCGCCCCGCCCGGCGTGGTCGGGCGCTCCCAGTTGGCGGGTCTCCTCGAAGGCCACGTGCATCTTGGCCATGAAGTCCTCGAGGGCCTCCTCGGTCTCCTCCATGGTGAGATCGCCGCGGCGTACGAGCGTCTCCGTGTACAGCTTGCGCACCGAGCGCCGCCCGTCGATGCGCTTGTACATGAGCGGCTGGGTGAACGACGGGTCGTCGCCCTCGTTGTGGCCATGGCGGCGGTAGCACACCATGTCGATGACGACGTCTTTGTGGAACGCCTCGCGGAAGGCGAAGGCGAGACGCGCGACCCGCACGCACGCCTCGGGGTCGTCGCCGTTCACATGGAAGATCGGCGCCTGCACCATCTTGGCGATGTCGGTCGGGTAGACCGACGAGCGGGCCTCGGCCGGCGCGGTCGTGAAGCCCAGTTGGTTGTTGACGACGAGATGGATCGTCCCGCCGACGCGGTATCCCGGCAGGGCCGACAGGTTGAGGGTCTCCGCGACGACGCCCTGCCCGGCGAAGGCGGCGTCGCCGTGCACCAGCAGGGGCAGGACGGAGAACGCGCCGGGCTCGTCGATGAGGTCCTGCTTGGCCCGCACCATGCCCTCGACCACGGGGTCGACGGCCTCGAGGTGGGACGGGTTGGACGCGAGCGTGACGGGCAGGCCCACACCCGACCGTCCGACGAACTTGCCGGTCGCGCCCAGGTGGTACTTCACGTCGCCCGACCCCTGGGTGGTGGCGGGGTCGAGGTCGCCTTCGAACTCCCGGAAGATCTGGCGCATCGATTTGCCCACGATGTTGGCCAGCACGTTGAGCCGGCCGCGGTGGGCCATGCCCAGCACGGCCTCCTGGTAGCCGGCCCGGGCCGCCGAGTCGAGCACCTCGTCGATCATCGGGATGGCGCTCTCGGCGCCCTCGAGCCCGAAGCGCTTGTGCCCCACGTACTTGGTGTGCAGGAACCGCTCGAACGCCTCGGCGGCGTTGAGCCGGTCGAGGATGTGGCGCTGCTCGACCGGCTCCAGCGTCGTCTTGACGCCCTCGACCTGCTGCTGGATCCAGCGCTTCTGGCCGGGCTCCTGGATGTGCATGTACTCCACGCCGACGCGCCGGCAGTAGGCGTCCCGCAGCACGCCGAGGATGTCGCCGAGGGTCATCCAGTCGCGGCCGGCGAGGCCGTCGGTGAAGAACTGGCGCTCCAGGTCCCAGATCGTGAGGCCGTACGTGGCCGGGTCGAGCTCCGGGTGGCCCCGCGGGCCCTTGAGGCCGAGCGGGTCGAGGTCGGCGATGAGATGGCCCCGCACCCGGTACATGTTGATGACGGCCTGCACGTGCACCTGCTTGGCCCGTACCGCCTCGTCGCGGTCGACCGGGTTGACGTCGTGGCGCCACTGCACCGGCTCGTAGGGCACGCTGACGGCGGCGAACACGTCCTCGTAGAAGCCGTCGGCGCCGAGGAGCAGCTCGTGCACCCGCTTCAGGAACAGCCCCGACTCCGCTCCCTGGATGATGCGGTGGTCGTAGGTCGACGTGAGCGCCATCACCTTGCCCACGCCGAGGTCGGCGAGCACCTGCGGGTCGGCCCCGTGGAACTCCGCCGGGTACTCCAGCGCGCCGACGCCGACGATCACACCCTGCCCGGGCATGAGGCGGGGGACGGAGTGGACGGTTCCGAGGGTGCCCGGGTTGGTCAGCGTCATCGTGACGCCGGCGAAGTCGTCGGGCGTGACCTTGCCGTTGCGCACCCGCCGGATCACGTCCTCATAGGCGGCGTGGAAGGCGCGGAAGTCGAGGGTGTCGGCGTCCTGGATGACGGGCACGAGCAGCGTGCGCGACCCGTCGGAGCGGGGCAGGTCGACGGCCAGGCCGAGGCCGACGTGGGGGTGGCGCACCACCCGCGCCTCGTCGCCCTCTCGTACGAACGCCGAGTTCATCACCGGCACCGAGCCCACCGCCTTCACCACGGCGTAGCCGATGAGATGGGTGAAGCTCACCTTCTGCCCGCCGGTGCGGCCCAGGTAGTTGTTGAGCACCCGGCGGTTCACCTCGAGCAGCCGCGCCGGCACCACGCGGGCGCTGGTGGCCGTGGGCACGCCCAGGCTCTGCTCCATGTTGGCGGCGAGCCGGGCCGCCGCGCCGCGGAGAGTGACACCGTC
>JBOGIC010000407.1:0-6305 GCA_050744985.1 Acidimicrobiales bacterium | reverse complement strand
CCCACATCCTCGAGGCCTACGCCGGCGAGCCCGTCGAGGTGCTCAAGCTCCGCCAGGAATTCGACACGGCCACCCCCGCCGACCGCGCCCTGGAGGTGGCGCCGGGCGTGGGGGTGCTGCGGAGACGGGTGGTGCTCAGGGGCGCCGACAGTGGTCAGGTGCTGCTCTACGCCGAGGCCGTGGTGGTGCCCGAGCGCGAGAACCCCGCGGTGATCGACGGGCTGATCCACACCGACAAGCCGATCGGGACGCTCCTGGCCGAGAACCGCACGGAGACCTTTCGCGAGATCCTCGCAATTGGTCGCGAGGCGGCCGGGGCGAGCGCATCGCCGCTCGGGGTCGAGGCGGGCGACCCGGTCATCGCCCGGACGTACCGCATCATCTGCGAGCACCGTCCGAGCATGCTGATCACCGAGAAATTCCCCGTGCATTTCTTGCGTGAGCTCCCTACGTAGCACCCTTACCACAAAGGTGCCTCCGCAAAATAACTCAGTCTAACCGGGGCGCCGGAAGTAGACTCGCCGACGTGGAGGTCGCCGAGGCCGCGTTGGCGCAGATGTTCGCCACGGTGCTGCCGTTGCTCGACGAGCGTCAGCGTCGGGTGCTGGCGGGGGCGCAGGCTCGGGCCCTGGGTCGCGGCGGGATTGCGGCGGTGTCCCGGGCTGCGGCGATGGCCCGCTCAACCATACAGAAAGCGGTGGCGGAGGTAGACGCCGGCGTCGACCCCGCCGCGCCCGTCCGCCGCCCGGGGGCGGGCCGCAAGCGCCTGATCGACAAGGACCCCGACCTGCTGTTGAACCTCGACGACCTTGTCGAGCCCGAGGCCCGAGGCGACCCGATGTGCCCGCTGCGATGGACATCGAAGTCGACCGGCCATATCGCCGATGCGCTGCAGGCCATGGGGCACCAGGTCAGCGCCGACACGGTGGGGCGGCTGCTGGTGGAGATGGAGTTCTCGTTGCAGGCCACCGCCAAGCAACTCGAGGGCTCCCAGCACGCCGACCGTGACGCCCAGTTCGTGTACCTGACCAATCAGGTCGGCGAGCACCTCCGAGCCGGCCAGCCCGTCATCAGCATCGACACGAAGAAGAAGGAGGCTGTCGGCCAGCGCTCCAACGGCGGCCAGGAATACCAGCCCAAAGGCAGTCCCGAGCGTGTCGACGTGCACGACTTCCCCGACCCCGAGGTGCCCAAGGCGATCCCCTTCGGCGTGTACGACCTCGCCGCCAACGAGGGATTCGTGGTCGTGGGCGACGACCACGACACCGCCGCCTTCGCCGTGGCGACCATCGGGCGGTGGTGGGACATGGTCGGGCGAGTGGCCTACCCCGGCGCACACCGGCTGCTCATCACCGCCGACGCCGGGGGGTCCAACGGGTACCGGGTGCGGCTATGGAAGGTCGAGCTCGCCCGGCTCGCGGCCCGCGCCGGCATCGACATCACCGTGTGCCACTTCCCGCCGGGCACGAGCAAGTGGAACCGGATCGAGCACCGGCTCTGGAGCGCAGTCACCTCCAACTGGCGAGGCCGACCCCTCACCAGCCACGAAGTCGTCGTCAACCTCATCGGCGCGACGACGAACAAGAAGGGCTTGAAGGTCCGGGCCCACCTCGACACCGGCTACTACCCGACCGGGGTCAAGGTCACGAACAAGGAGCTGGCCGCCGTCCCCCTCACCAAACACGACTTCCACGGCGACTGGAACTACACGGTGCACCCCACCTCACCCTCGGGCGCCTCAACGACAACCCCGTAACTACGACCATGTTATTTTGCGGAGGCCCCTAACTGTTCACGTCTGACGGCGGCCTGATCGCGCCTTCTCAAGAAGTTTCATCGGTGTGAGCAGGAGTCGCGCGGGGTGGTCGCGAAAGTCTGTACGTGGCAGGCGACGCGCACTCGGCCGAGGACTACGAGCGCCGCATAGCCGAGCTCGAAGCGGTCTCCGCCCGGCAGGCGAAAGTGATCGAGTCGCAGCAGCGGATGATCGAGGCTCAACGCCAGGCGATCGAACGGCTCGAGGCGGCCGTCGCCGAACTGCAACGCCAGCTGGGGCAGAACTCGGGGAACTCGGGCAAGCCGCCTTCACGGGATCTCGCCGCCGAGCGCCAGCGCCAAGCCGAGGAGCGCCAGCGCCGGTCCGAGGCCAAGGGCGGGGCGAAGCGTCGCAAGGGCAAGCAAGCGCGGGGCCGAGGGGAAGGGGCTGCAGATGTCGGCCACGCCCGACGAGGTCGTCGACCACCGCCCGGACCGTTGCGAGGGCTGCGGCGCCGAGATCGCCGGCGACGCCCCCGGCGAGTATCACGCCCGGCAGGTCGTCGACCTGCCCGAGGTCCGACCCGTGGTCAGCGAGCACCGGGCGCACGCCTGTCGCTGCAGCTGTGGCCACGTGACCCGGGCACCGTTCCCCGAGGGTCAGCTACGGCCCCCGGGCGCGGGCCGTCGTCGCCTCCCTGCTCGGCCGCCAGCACCTCCCGACCCGGCGGGTGGCCGAGGCGATGGAGGACCTGTTCGGGCTGGAGATCTCCACCGGCGCGGTGGACTCGATCTACACCGAGGCCGCTCGGCGCCTGCGAGGCTTCATCGCCGCCCTGGTGGCGCTGCTGCGCACGCTGACGGTGCTGCACGCGGACGAGACCACCGACCGGATCGGGACGGCCACCTGCTGGCTGCACGTGGTCTCCACCGGCCTCTACACGCTCATCCACGCGTCGACCACCCGTGGCGGCGACGCCATCGACGAGGCCGGGGTGCTGCGGGGCTTCCTGGCCATGTACTGGAAGCTCAAGGCCAAGCACGGCTTGTGCGCTGCTCACCTCCTGCGCGACCTGGCCGACGTCGCCACTGTCGCCACTCAGCGGGCATGGGCCGCCGGCCGCGCTGCTGGTGGAGATCAACGCCGCCTGCGAGCAGGCGCGAGACCGTGGGCTGAAACGGCTCGCTCCCGCCCGCGAGCGCGACTTCGCCGACCGCTACGACGCCCTGGTGGCCGACGGGCTCGCCGCCAACCCCGAACCAGGGGCGGGGCGCAAGCGCAACTCCCTCCAGCGCCAGTCGTTCAACCTCGCCACCGCCTTCTCCACCCACCGCCGTCACGTCCTGCGCTTCATGTACGACCTGCGCGTCGGCTTCACGAATCAAGCAGAAAGAGGCCTTCGCCCGACCAAGCTGTTGGTTTACCGGCCCTCATGGCTCGGTCTCCGTCTGGTTGCGTGAGGGTCCACCGCTTGCGCATCGCGGAGTCGGATACTCGATTCTGAGGAGGCATCGATGGGCCTCGCGGTTGTGCACGAAAGCGACGGGTACCGACTTGGCGGGGACGGCCCGATCACCGAGACCGGCAATCGGTTCCTTGGCCATCTCGGCTCCCGGGGGTTCTCGCCCGCGACGGTGCGGGGCTACGCCTTCGACCTGTTGAACTTCTCTCGGTTCCTGGACGAGCACCGCCTGGAGCTGGCCAGCGTCGTCGCCTCGGACGTGTTCGCCTGGTTGGACTGGCAGGCCAAGCGCCCTGCCCGCGGGTCGGCGAAGGTGGTGCGCCTGGCCGATCGCCGGGGACCGGCCCCGGCAACCGTGAACCGGCGGGTGGCGGCGGTGCGCGGCCTGTTCGAGTACGCGGTGATCTGCGGCGTCCGAGCCGACAACCCCGTCCCCGCCGGCAGGCACTCCAGCGGGATGCGGGCTCCCCGCGGCGGCATGCTGGCCCACACCGACGGCGGCCGCCAGCGGCGAGGAGGCCGACTGGTGCGCCAGCCTCGCCGGCTGCCGGAGAGCGTCGAGCCGGGCGAGGTCGCCCTGTTCCTGTCGGACCTCGAGACCCACCGCGACCGGGCGGTGGTGCTGCTGATGGTGCTGGGCGGGCTGAGGGCAGCGGAGGTCCGCTCGGTGCGGCTCGCCGACATGGACGTGGGCCGGCGCCAGCTGCGGGTGGTGGGCAAGGGCGGGCGGGAGCGCGTCGTGCCGGTGGACGGGGCGTTCTTCACCGAGGTGGTCGCCTACCTTCGGGCCGAGCGCCCGCCGGGTTGTCGGACGCCGGAGTGCTTCGTCGTCCTGCGCGGCCCGACCCGCGGCGCGCCGATGACCGAGGCCGGGATGCGAAAGATCTTCCGCACCCACCGGGAACGCTCCGGCGCGACCCGCGTCCGCCCGCACCGTCTTCGCCACACCTACGGGACCGAGCTCGCCTCGGCCGGCATGGACCTGCTGGTGCTGCGCCAGCTCATGGGCCACGCCTCGCCCGAGACCACCGCCGCCTACGTGCACCTCTCGCCCGAGACGCTGGCCGCCGAGTACGCCAAGGCCCGAACGGGGGCGGCCCGGTGAGCGTCGCCTGCCTCGCCCCCGCGCTCGTCGACAACGACCTCCTCGACGCCTACGCCACGTTCAGCGCCACCCTGGGCCTGTCCGACAGTGCCGTCGGGCTTCGACGGCGCCTGGCCCGCCAGTTCGTTGCCGCCCACCCCGACCTGGACGCCTGGATGGCCGGCCCGTTGCCGGCCCGGCTCGGTGACCTGCGCCGGACCAAGGCATGGCCGTTGGTCAGCTGGGCGGTCCTGTCGGGACGACTCCGGGCCGACATCGACCTGCTGGTCGGCCGCCACCTCGGCGGGATGCACCGCTGCGCAGAGGCGCTGCACCCCGGCGAGTTCGCCTTCGTGGGCGAGGCCGCCCTCCGCCTCGGCTGGAGGCCTGGCTGGGTGAGCACCGTCATGGCGGAGGCGCTGACGCTGGTGGTGGCCTTCACCGGCCGGTCGCCCCGGCAGCTGACCAGCGCCGACGTCGACGCCGTCGCCACCGCCGTCGAGGCGAGCCAGGCGGCGACGCCGGCCGGGCGGCTGCGCTGGCGAAGGAGCCTCCAGCGCCTCCGCAAGGTCCTCTTCGAGGCCGGTGTCGTGGACCAGCCCGCACCGTCCGCCCGGGCCCGGCTCGGTCCTGCCGGCCAACTCGCCCAGGTCGGTGCCGCCGAGGTCCGCAGGGCCATGCTCGCCTACCTGGACGCCCGAGCGGCGGTGCTGCGCCCCGCGACCATCGTCGGGATCGGCAACGACCTGGCCAGCTTCGGCGAGTTCCTGACCGAGCACGATCCCGACCTGGCTTGCCTCGCCGGCCTGGAACGCCGTCACGTCGAGGGCTTCTTCGCCTGGCTGCCCCGCAGGTGCCGGCGCGGGCACCTCGCCGGCGGCGACCGGCCCGTCTCGGTCGTGTCGGTGTCGCGGGCGGTCATCACGCTGCGCACGTTCCTCGAGGACATCACCGCCTGGGGATGGGCCGACGCGCCGGGCCGGCAGCTGATCTACGCGGCCGACATCCCGCGCCTTCCCAAGCCGCTCCCGCGGGCACTTCCGCCCGATGTCGACCGGGCGGTCATGGCCGCGGTGTCCGGCCTCGACGACCCGTTCGCCCGTGCCGGGCTGACCATCGTCCGCGGCACGGGCCTGCGCGTGGGCGAGCTCGTCGACCTGGAGATGGACTGCGTCGTGGACTACGGCACGAGCGGGACCTGGTTGCGCGTCCCCCTCGGCAAGCTCGCCACCGAGCGCAGCGTCCCCCTCGATGACCCGACCCTGGCCGCCTTCGACGACTGGATGGGCCACCGGGGCCGTCACCGCTCCCTGCCGCACCCTCGTCACGGCCGGCCCGTCGACTTCCTCTTCGTCGAGCACGGCCAGCGCCTCGCCACCCCCAGGCTGCGCCGGGGACTGGAACGGGCGGTGCGACAGACGGGGTTCGCCGGGGCCGGTGGCGACCCGCTCCGGGTCACGCCCCACCAGCTGAGGCACACCTACGCCACCAGCCTCGCCAACGGGGGCATGTCGCTGCAGGGGCTGATGATCCTGCTCGGGCATCGCAGCCCCGAGATGACCATGCGCTACGCCACCCTCGCCTCGCCGACGCTGCGGACCGCCTACGACGAGGCGATCGGCAAGCTCCGTCCCCGCATCCCCGTCGCGCCCAGCGGCCGCGCTCCGGTCCCTGACAAGGTCGACTGGCTCCGCCAGGAGATGCTCAAGACCCGCGTCGCCCACGGCTACTGCTCGCGCGACCTGGTCGCCGACGCCTGCCCCTACGCCAACATCTGCGAGCAGTGCGAGAACTTCGTCACCACCGCCGAGTTCCAGCCCGCGATCGAGCAACAGCTCGCTGACGTGCGCTCGCTCGAACAGGACGCGAACGCCCGGGGATGGGAGTCCGAATCCGCTCGCCACGCACGCGTGATCGACAGCCTCGAGCGCCACCTCCGTCGCATCACGAATTCTGGCGGTTCGGCAACAATTGCTTGACACACCCCCGAGGGCCGGTTAATC
>JBOGIC010000406.1:0-3835 GCA_050744985.1 Acidimicrobiales bacterium | reverse complement strand
AGCCGACCACCGACGTGCTGCGCCTCGTCCGCATCCACTGACCCCACGCTTTACTCCGCGCCATTGGCCCTCTGAGGTACCTCTTTCGCGGATCAATCGGAGTTTGTGCGCGAGGCTCGGCGGCATGAACCGCGACGAGATGCGGGCCCGGCAGGAACCGCTGAAGCAGCGCTACCGCGACGATCCCGCGGCCGGGGTGGTGACGCTGCGAGCCGAAGGGTCGCTCGGTGACGGCATCACCTGTTCGGTGCAGACGGGCCGCGCACTCGCCGAAGCCGGCCTGCACCCGGCGTCCGGGGGCGACGGGCTGTCGCTGTGCTCGGGCGACATGCTGCTGCAGGCGCTGGCCGCCTGCGCGGGCGTGACCCTGCGCGCCGTCGCCACGTCGCTCGAGATCCCGGTCGACGGCGGCCGCGTCTACGCCGAGGGCGACCTCGACTTCCGGGGCACGCTGGCGGTGTCGAAGGAAGTGCCCGTGGGGTTTCGCGAGATCCGGCTGCGCTTCCAGATCGACAGCCCGGCCGACGCCGAGAAGCTCGAGACGCTCAGACGCCTGACCGAGCGCTACTGCGTCGTGTACCAGACGCTGGCCGCGACGCCGACGATGTCGTCCACGATGTCGCCGCCGATGTCGCCGCCGGTCGGCTGATCACCCCCAGCCTCATCGCCAGCGAGGTAATCGCCGCCCAATCGCGAAGGGTTTCCCTGGCGGGCGTGCCGCGGGCGATGCGATACGTCACCGCTGACGAGCAGCGCCCAGACCGCGACGCGTCGGTGGTGCCGAGCGGGGCTTGACCCTGCGACGTGGCGGCGGCGGCGACGGATGCTCCGGGGTGGTCCCATTCTCTGGCGCAGGCGTGGTCCCTTCTGCTGGCGAAACTCACGGCTGGGTTCAAGCGACGTCCCATTCTCGCCGGGGGGCGACACATCGCTGAGGTGCTGAGGTGCTGAGGCGCTGACGGAAGGACGATCGAACGCCCTCGCGAGCGGCGCTCCAGGTGGGCTCAAGGATCACTCAAGGTCACTCCCGCAACGTCATCCGCGCCGGTCAACCCGGCCTCAAGAGACCCACGACGTGAAAGAGATGATCACAATGAAGCGATCCGCAACCCCTGACCACACCGGCCCCCTGGACGGACGCGGTCCCACGAGACATCGACTCCGGAGGCGGCGAACAGCCGTGGTCGCGTCGCTGATCGCGGCGGGCCTCCTGATGGCGGCGCCACGGCCGGCGAGTGCCGACGTCCTCCCCGACAAGGTGCTGATCCTCGACACCAGCGTGACGGGAGGGGCGTCCAGTGCCGAAGCCCGGAGCGCGGCCTCGCTCGGGTTCGGCGTCGACGTCGTCTCGCCCACGCAGTGGAGCGAGATGGCGCCGGCCCAGTTCGGTTCCTACCGGGCGATCATCCTTGGTGACGCCACCTGCCCGGGTTCCGGTCACGGCGACACCAGCCCGATCTCGGCCGCCATCGCCAACCATGCGGTGTGGGGCCCTGAGGTCGACGGCAATGTGGCCATCAACGGCACCGACCCTGTCTTCCACGCCTCCCAGGGTGGAAAGACGCTCGTCGAGCGCAGCATCGCCTTCGCGACCGACCGTCCGGGCGTTACCGGGGCCTACATCTCGCTGTCGTGCTACTACCACGGCGTCGGTCTGGCGACGCCGGTCGACGTCCTGTCCCCGTTCGGCAACTTCACCGTTCGCGGCGTCGGCTGCTACAACGACGCGCACATCGTCGCCACGCATCCAGCTCTGCTCGGCCTGACCGACGAGAGCCTGTCCAACTGGTCCTGCTCGGTCCACGAGGCCTTCGACGGGTGGCCGTCGGCGGGGCCGGGGGCGTTCACCGTCCTCGCCATCGCCGAGGGGGTGGGTGACAGCTACCGGGCACCGGACGGCACCGTGGGAGCGCCGTACATCCTCGCTCGGGGCGCCGGCCTCGCTGCCGGCGACATCGCGCTCTCGCCGAGCGCGGCGTCGATCCCGGTCGGCACCGCCCACACGCTGTCCGCGCTCG
The DNA here is from genome assembly GCA_050744985.1 of Acidimicrobiales bacterium. Taxonomy (GTDB): domain Bacteria; phylum Actinomycetota; class Acidimicrobiia; order Acidimicrobiales; family AC-14; genus JBOGIC01. The sequence continues at coordinate 1,817 of JBOGIC010000406.1, read as the reverse complement.
TCACCAGTGGCGGCTCGCCCGCCGAAGGCAAGACCGTGACCTTCGAGGCCCTCAGCGGTCCCCACCAGGGCGTGCTGGGCACGGCGGTCAGCACCAGTGACGGGACGGCCACGCTCACCTACACGGGCACGGCTACGGGCACGGACACGATCCACGCCAGCTTCGAGTCGAGCCCGAGCGTCGTGCAGCGCTCGAACGAGGTCACCGTCGTGTGGACGGCGCCCGCCGGCGGACCTCCGTCGTGTGCGACCGTCACGCCGTCGGAGACGTCGCTGTTCCCGCCCAACCACAAGATGCGCCCCGTCCGGCTCGCCGGTGCGACCGACCCTGACGGCGACGCCGTCGGGCTCGTGATCACCAGGGTGACGCAGGACGAGCCCGTCAACGGCCTGGGCGACGGCGACACCGCGCCCGATGCGGCCATCGGCGACGACGCCGGCCAGGTTTCGCTACGGGCCGAGCGCAGCGGCCAGGGCGACGGGCGGGTCTACCGCATCGACTTCACCGCCACCGACTCGACGGGCAAGGCCTGCTCGGGCTTCGTGACGGTGGGCGTTCCCCACGACAACCGCCCCGGAGCGGTTGCGATCGACTCCGGCGTCAGCTTCGACTCGCTGACTGCCTGAGCCCCCAGAACGACGCGACGGTGACACCCCGGGCCTGACCCACCCCTGGGTGTCACCGTCCGTTCCCCTCATCCTCCTCGCGCGGCGCCCCACCCCTGGCTCGCCGCGCCCCGATTTCCGACTGGCACCGCAAACCGGAGGTTCCTTCCGTGAGAACGTTCAAGTCTCTCCCCCTCATCCTCGTCCTCGGGCTCCTGGCCGGCTCCCTCACCGGCATCGCCGGCGTCGCCGGCGTGGCCCACGCCACCGAAGCCGGCCCCGGGCAGCTCGAGGTCACCTTCTTCGACGTGGGCCAGGGTGACGCCGCCCTGTACCGCGGCCCCTGCGGGGAGCTCGGTGCGATCGATGCCAACCCCCGTGCGGTCGGCCCGATCCGTGCTGCCCTCGACGGCCGCCCCCTGAAGTGGTTCGCGGCCTCCCACTACCACCGCGATCACATGGGTGGGGCCGTGAAGCTCATGACCGACGTGCGAACGGGCACCGTCTACGACCGCGGCGGCGGAAGGGACGCGCACCCGTCGACGACCTACCAGGACTACTTCGATCACATCGTCGAGGAGGAGATCCCGCACGTCGCGCTGCGAATCGGCGAAGCGTTCACACTCTGCGAGGGTGCCGACCAGGTCACGTTCAGGGTGGTCTGGGTCGCGACCGGGGACGTCAGCGCCGGCGGAGACCGGATCGTCGAGGAGAACGACCGCGGCCTGTGCCTCAAGGTGGAATACCGGGAGTTCGACCTCGCCACGTGCGGTGACATCAGCGGGAGAACCGTCGGCGACTACCGGGACATCGAGTCCATCGTCGCCCCAGTCCTCGGCGATGTCGAGGTCGCCAAGGTCAATCACCACGGCTCCAAGTACTCGTCGAACGCGGCATACGTTGAGGCGCTCTCCGCGCAGGTCGGGGTCGTGTCCGTGGGACGGAATGCCTTCGGCCACCCGGACCCGGATGTGCTCGACCGCTGGAAGGCCGAGAACACGGCGCTCTACCAGACCGGGGACCCCAGCGGCGTGCCCCTGGACGGCGACGTCACGATCAGGACCCCCGGCGTCAACGGCTTCACGGCCTCGACGCGAGCGTCCGGCAAGGGCGATCACTATGCGCTGGACGAGAACCGGATCTCGATCAGCGATGCCGCGGTGATCGAGGGCGACCAAGGCGACGTCACCGCGACGTTCGTCGTGTCGCGCC
>JBOGIC010000405.1:0-5337 GCA_050744985.1 Acidimicrobiales bacterium | reverse complement strand
GCGCTGGAGTACGCCGCCCACGTGCGGGACGTCTTCGGCACGTACGACCAGCGGGTGCAGCGATCGCTGGTGGAGGACGGCTTCGTCGCCGAGGGGCCGAGTCTGATCGACGCCGTCGAGGCCGGTCGCTACAACGACCTCGACCCCGCCACGGTGGCTGACGACCTGGCCGCCAACGCCGACGGGCTGGCCGCCACGTACGAGGCGATCCCGGCGGACGGGTGGGAGCGCGTGCACGTGCGGCTGGGATTCGAATGGTCGGTGCTGTTCACCGGGCGGCGGGCGGTACACGAGGGAAACCATCACCTGCTCGACATCGGGCGGGGCCTACGAGCAGTGCGGGAGCTGCACAAGGGGGACGCATGAGCATCAGCTGGACCTGTCCGGAATGCGGGATCAACTACGACGAGATAACCGACCGCGACGCCGTGCTGGCCGTGCGCACGTTCCCCTACCGCTACAAGAAGGCGCTCACCGAGCTCCAGCCCGGGGAGGACATGGAGGAGATCCTGCGCGAGCGGCCGGCGCCCGAGGTGTGGTCGGCGATCGAGTACACGGCCCACCTGGCCCAGACCCTCGACCTGATGGCGCCGACGATCCGCCAGATCGTCAACGAGGAGAACCCACTCCTCTACGAGTTCGACCCCGACAAGCAGGCCGAGGAGCAGTCCTACAACGACTGGGCGTTCACCCAGGTGATGAGCGAACTGGAATCGGCGTGCGCCGACCTGTCCTCGGCCATCGAGTACGTCGACCCCGCCGACTGGAACCGGAAGGGCACGTTCAGCTACGGCGAGCGCGAGGCCATCGACGTGGCGCGCAACGCCGTGCACGAGGGCAACCACCACCTCATGGACATCGAGCGCGGCCTGGCCGCGCTGCGCGGCCCCGGTCGCGCTTAGGACCAGTCCTCCGGGTTGTCCTCGACGAAGTACGACAGGACGCGGCCGTCGACGGCGTCGACGAGAACGAGGGCCCGGTTCTCCGGCTCTTCCTCGCTCGAGTAGAGCAGGACACGCCACGTCGGCTTGCTGAGCAAGCCGCGCCAGCCGAGCTGGGCGGACGCGTGGCCGACCGGGAAGCCGACCTCCGCGGCGGCCGCCACCAGGGCCTGCTCGTCGCGCACGGCGAGCGGCCACGCGGTGACGATGTGGAAGGCGCCGACCAGGGCCAGGACGATGCCGGCGGCGAGAATGCCCCCGTTGACGAGCACCGCGTCGGAGCCGGCGGCGAACCAGGCGAGGAGGCACGCCGCCGCGAGGATCAGGTACAGCACGCCGGCGATGCGACGGCGCCGGATGTCGGGGAACGTGTAGGCGCCCCGGACGGCCGTGATGTCGAGATCCTCGGGGAGGGCGTCGTCCGATCCCCCGGCCTCGCCGGCCATCAGTGGCCGCCGAAGGCGATGGCGGCCACCACGTCCATGCGGGTGACCTCGGCGAGCGGGCGCTCGATGTGGAACGCGTAGCTCGACTCCCCGGGGCTCTCGATCGTCAGCGCGGTGACGATCGGCGAGCAGCGCGGGTCATTGCTGGGCTTCTCGGCGACCTCGACCGTGGCCTCGTCGCTGAGCCCCAGTTCCTCACGCGTCCACTGCGCGACCTGCTCCTCCATCGGGGCTCAGGCTACCGGCCAGGCGGCCCGTAGCCGGTCGTAGGTGTCGGGAAGCGATTCCGGCAGGACGCGCACCTCGGCGACCGTCGTCAAGAAGTTGGTGTCACCCGACCAGCGCGGCAGCACGTGGACGTGGAAGTGCCCGGGCACGCCGGCGCCGGCGGCCCGACCGAGGTTGATGCCGATGTTCAGACCCTCGGGTTCGTAGGCCGCCCGCAGGGCGCGCACTGCGTTCGTGACCACCGGCCAGAGCCCCACGTCGACGTCCTCGATGTCGGCGACGTGGGCGACAGGCATCACCAGCAGGTGGCCGCTGACGTACGGATAGGCGTTGAGCAGCACGGAGAACCGGTCGTCACGCCATACGACGTACGTCTTCCCCCCCGGCTCGTCCGACGCCAGGATGCGGCAGAACACACAGCCGCGTTCGGGATCCTCGTCGTCCGCGGCGGTGACCTCGTTGAGGTACGGGATGCGCCATCCCGCCCACAGCCGGTCGAGGGTCACGGGCTGGCGCGCTGATCGACCTCGTCGCGCACGCGCGCCACGAACGTCTCGACCGGCACGCCCCGCTCGACGGCTGCCCCACGCGGATTCACGCCTACCGTGCCGGCGGCCACGTCCTCGCCGCCCACGACGAGCACATAGGGGATCTTCGCCAGCTTGGCCCTGCGGATCCGGGCGCCGATCGTGTCGTCGGCTTCCTCGGCGTCGGCTCGGAGCCCGGCGGCCCGCAGCCGTTCGACGACCTCGCCGGCGTAGGGCTGGTGGTCGGTGCTGACCGGGAGCACCCGCGCCTGCACCGGCGCCAGCCACGTCGGGAAGGCGCCCGCGTAGTGCTCGACGAGGATGCCGAAGAAGCGCTCGATCGACCCGAACAGCGCCCGGTGGACCATGATCGGCGCGTGGTGGGCGTTGTCGGGCCCCACGTACGTAAGGCCGAAACGCTTGCCCATCTGGAAGTCGACCTGCAGCGTCGACAGTTGCCAGCGGCGGCCGATGGCGTCGCGGATGTGGATGTCGATCTTGGGGCCGTAGAACGCACCCTCGCCCTCGGCGATCACGTACGGGAGCCCCGACCCGTCGATGGCCTGGATGAGGGCGTCGGTGGCCATGGCCCAGTCCTCGTCGGGCCCGACCGACTTCTCCTCCGGCCGCGTCGACACCTCGGCTTCGAACGTCTCGAACCCGAACGTGCGCAGCACCCGCAGCACGAACTCGAGCAGCGACGACAGCTCGGGGACGATCTGCTCGGGCGTGCAGAAGATGTGGGAGTCGTCCTGCGTGAACCCACGCGTGCGCAACAGGCCGTGGATCACGCCCGAGCGCTCGAAGCGGTACACGCTGCCGAACTCGAACAGCCGCAGCGGCAGCTCGCGGTAGGACCGCACCTGGCTGCGATAGATCAGCAGGTGGAACGGGCAGTTCATGGGCTTCGGGTAGTACGTCGCTCCCTCGAGCTCCATAGGCGGGTACATGTTCTCGGCGTAGAACCCGAGGTGGCCGCTCGTCTCCCACAGGTTGGACTTGGCCAGGTGGGGCGTGAAGACGAACTGGTAGCCCGCCGCCTCGTGCTCGGCGCGGGAGTAGTCCTCCATGGTCTTGCGCACCATGGCGCCGTTGGGGTGCCACACGGCCAGGCCGGCGCCCAGCTCGGGCGGGAACGAGAACAGGTCGAGCTCCGGACCGAGGCGGCGGTGATCGCGGCGCTCGGCTTCCTCGAGGCGGTGCAGGTGGTCGGCGAGCTTCTTCTCCGACTCCCACGCCGTGCCGTAGATGCGCTGGAGCATCGGGCGGTGCTCGTCGCCCCGCCAGTACGCCCCGGCCACCTTCATGAGCTTGAACGCGCCGAGCCGGGCCGTCGACGGCACGTGCGGGCCGCGGCACAGATCGGCCCAGCCGTCGTTGCGGTAGACGCTCACGACCGAGCCCTCGGCCCCCTCGCCGGGCTCGACGCCCTCGATGATCTCGACCTTGTACGGCTGGTCCGCGAAGGCGGCCAGGCCCTCGTCGCGCGACAGCTCCTCCCGCACGAACGGCTGGTCCTCGGCGACGATGTCACGCATCCTCGCCTCGATGCGCCGGAGGTCGTCGTCGGAGAAGTGGGCGCCGCCGGGCAGCTCGAAGTCGTAGTAGAAGCCGTCCTCGATGGGCGGCCCGATGGCGTAGCGGGCGCCCGGGAACAGGTCACACACGGCCTGGGCCATCACGTGCGCCGTCGAGTGGCGCAGGACGTAGCGGCCGGCTTCGGAGTCGGCCGTGACGATCGCCACCTCCGCTCCGTCGGGCAGGGGAGCGCCCAGGTCGACCTGGGCACCGTCCACCACCGCCGCCAGTGCCGCCTTGGCGAGCCGGGGACCGATCGAGGCGGCCAGATCGGCGGGAGTCGAGCCGGCCGGCAGTTGGCGGCTCGATCCGTCGGGTAGGCGCACTTCGATCTCGGCGGTCATCCGGCGAGGATACCGGCGGTGGTCGCGGTGCCGGCGTGGGATTCTGGCGGGCGATGGGCTATCGGTTCGAGTACCGCGACGTGCGGGTGGACGGTGACGACGGCCCGATCGTCGAGGGCTTCTCGGCCCGCATCCCCGCCGACGGCCTCACCGCCATCGTCGGACCGTCGGGATCGGGCAAGACGACGCTGCTGCGCCTGCTGAACCGCCTCGACGACCCCGACGCCGGCGCCGTGCTCCTCGACGGCCGCGACGTGCGTGACTACGACGTGCTCGACCTGCGCCGGCGGGTGCAACTGGTCGGCCAGGTGCCGGTGCCGTTCGCCGGGACGGTCTCGGCCAACATCGGGCCGGGGTGGGAGGAGCTGCTCGAGCGGGTGGGCCTGTCGCCAGCGGTCGCCGAGCGTCCGGCCGACGTGCTGTCGATCGGCGAGGCGCAGCGCATGTGCCTGGCCCGCTCCCTTGCCCGGCGTCCGGACTGCCTCGTGCTGGATGAGCCGACCTCGGCCCTCGACACGTCCTCCAAGGCCGGCGTCGAGCGCCTCGTGCGGTCGCTGGCCGACGACGGCCTCACCGTCGTGATGGTGACCCACGATCCCCGCCAGGCCCAGGAGCTCGCCGACCGGACGATCGAAGTCAGGCCGGCGGGATGAGGCCCCGCCCGTTGGGTCCGCGCAAACGGTCCCTCCACGGGCCAATCCCGCGGAGTAAACGGCGGGGTCGGCGGTGAACGACCTCAGCTCCGGGATCGGCTTCGGCGAGGTGGCGCTGTCCCTCGCGCTCGTGCTGGTCGCCGTCGTGATCTCGTGGCGGCGGAAGGCGGGGATCGAGGAGGACATCCTCGTCGCCACCGTCCGGTCGTTCGTCCAACTGCTGGCCATCGGCTTCGTGCTCGAATGGCTCTTCGAGCCCGGTCGGGGCTGGCTGACCCCGGTCGTGCTGGCGGTGATGATCGGCACGGCCACGCTGACGTCCGGCGCCCGCGGCAAGCGCGTGCCCGGCGCCCGGTGGATCGCCGCCGGCGCGGTCTCGGTGGCCACGGCGTCGACCCTCGGCGTCTTGCTGGCCCTCCGGATCGTGCCCGCCACGCCCCGTGCGGTCGTGCCGCTCGGGTCGATGGTCATCTCGAACGCCATGGTCACGGCGTCGCTCGTGATGACCCGCCTGCGCGACGACCTCGCCGCCCACCGGCGGGAGGTCGAGGCCCGGTTGTGCCTGAGTCAGACCGCCGCCGAGGCCGGTGGCCCCTGGCACCGCTCGGCCCTGCGCACCG
>JBOGIC010000404.1:0-2403 GCA_050744985.1 Acidimicrobiales bacterium | reverse complement strand
GACATGCCCCTGGCACCGGCAGGGGCCGAGATGCGTGCGCACGAATTCCACTACTCGACGCTCGATCCGCCCGGCGACGCGCTCGACTACCGGGGCCGGAGTGGAGCCCGCCGCGGCGGCTTCGCCTCCGCCAGCCTCCTGGCGTCGTACCTGCACGTCCACCTGGGCGGCGATCCGGGCCCGGCCGAGCGTTTCGTCCAGACCGCCGTCTCACGCCGTACGTCCGCCGCACATGCCTGAGTCGTGTCAGGCATAGACTGATACGCATCTCCATGACGGACGAGGGCGCAACTTGGGTCACGCTCAACGAGGCGTCCGCCCGCGCCGGCGTCTCGGTCTCGTGGCTGCGCAAGCAGTACCGGCGTCATGGGCTGCCCACGATCGAGGTGGCCGGCTCGCGGGGCCCCCAGAAGGCCGTGCCCCTAGAGGAGGTGCTGATCCGAGCGGCGTCCTTCATGCACCCGCCAGGGCTCGATGTGGAGCAGGGGCCGTCAGTTCCACCACGCCCCCAGCCGGCCGCGACCGACGATGCCTCGCTCCTCGAGCGCTTGATCGAGGCGGAAGCGCGCGCCGCCCAATCCGAGGCGGAGTCGGCGTACCTCCGCCTGCGGCTCGAGGACGCCTTTGCGGAGATCGACCGGCTGCGCCACCAGATCAGCGTGCTCGTGGAGCCACCGCGGGGGTAGTCTCGACCCCTCTGGTGGACGGCATCGCTGACTATCGGTTCATCCGTTCGCTGGGCCAGGGGAACTACGGCGAGTTCTTCCTCGCCGCACCGCCCGCCCGGCTGCGAAGCGACGCGCAGTACGTCGCGGTCAAGGTCCTGGCCGGCGCCACCGGTGACGACGCGTTCCGCCGGGCCACAAAGGAGCTGCGCCTGTTCGCCTCGGTCCACTCCCCCGAGCTCGTCACCCTGTACGACGCCGGCCAGGACGGGCAGGCGTTCTACTACTCCATGGAGTACTTCCCCCTGGGCTCGCTGGCCGCCCCGGCGCGCCCGCTGTCGCGGTCCGAGGTGCTCCACGCCGTCGCCGCCGCCGCCTCGGCGGCCCATTCCCTGCACGAGGCTGGCATCGTGCACCGCGACATCAAGCCCGCCAACATCATGTTGCACGACGGCGGCGCCAAGCTCTCCGACCTCGGGCTGGCGCAACATCTCGCCCCCGGCCTGACGATCACCGGCATGGGTCCGATCACCAGCGTCGAGTACATCGAGCCCGGCATCATGCGAGGCGAACGCGCGTCACGCGCCTCGGACATATGGTCCCTGGGCATCACCCTGCATCGCGCGTTGAGCGGTACCGGGGTCTACGGCGAACTGCCGGCCAACGACCCCCTGCTGGCCATGCGGCGCGTCCTGAGCACGGCGCCGACCATCGACCCGTCGCTGCGGCCCGAGGATGCCGACCTGATCCGCCGGTGCCTGGCGCCCGAACCGGCCGACCGCCCCCGCACCGCCGAGGCGCTGGCCCGCGCCATCGAGGCCCTACCGGCGGCCTAGGCCTGGGCCTTCGCTTTCGGCTTGAGCAGGCGACGGCGGGCGGCCTGACGTCCGGCGAGGGCCGTGGCGACGCCCGCACCGGCGCCCAGCAGGATGCAGATGAAGAAGGTGCGCGCTCGAGGCTCGGGGGCGCCGAACATCCAGCCCAGCGGCACCAGTGCCGCACCGAGACCGGCGCCGATCACCACGAGCCCGCCGATGCCACTCACCTGGCGGCGGCCCCGTCGTAGCGGGCGGAGCAGCGATTCCGCGTAGGCGATCAGGAACAGCAGCGCCAACACCGTGACGACGCCGGGCACGGTCAGGAACGGCGAGCCCTCGGGATGCGCGAGGAACTCGCTGCGCGCCACGACCTCGTCGCCCGCCAGGAGCAGCACCTCTCCGGTGACTTCTCCACTCGCGAGAAACCGCGCCGACGTGGCCTCCACCATCGTGCGGTGCACGCCGTCGCCCTCGGGGAGGAAGCCCACGCCCGAGGCGGGGAGCGGGATGCCGCCTACCGAGAACCCGAGCTGCACGGCATCCGCCGCGGCCGCGTCCGGCGGCAACACGCCGACCGCGACCTCGACCGGTTTGGCCAGGTTGAGGTCGACCTCGCCCGACGCGACATCGGTGCCGGCCACGGTCATGGCGCCCGGCGGGAAGGACACGGCCGGATTCGTCTGGCCCAGGCCGAAGAAGGCGACGGCCACCGCCAGGATCAGGAGCACGAACGCGCCGATGGCGGGCACCAGCGGCGGCGACGGCACGTCGATCACCTCGCGGACCGGCACCAGCTCTTCGGGCGAAAGGTTCGCGGGAGCAACCGTGCCGTGGTCGGTGGCGACCGGACGGATGCGGGTCGTGTGCCCCGTACCCTCGGCCGGCGGCGCCGGCGGCGGGGCCTTGGTCGATCGCCGGCT
>JBOGIC010000403.1:0-2088 GCA_050744985.1 Acidimicrobiales bacterium | reverse complement strand
GGAGGCCGCCCGCCTCCTCGGTGTGCCCGAAGGCACCATCGGCTCCCGGCTGAACCGGGCGCGGTGCCGCCTGCAGCGCGAGGGGGTGGCGGACAATGCCGCGTAAGCAAACCACCGCCCTCGCCATGCTGGTGGCCGGGCTGGCGTTGACCCTCGTCGCCGGCGGCCTCACGCATACGTTGCTTACTCGCGACGCAGTAGCCCAGGCCGAAGGACCGGCGCCGATCGTGGTGCACGGCCCGGGCGACGTTGCGGTCGTCACGGTCGTCTACGAGCCCGGCCAGGGCAGCCAGTGGCACGCGCACGAGGGCCTGCATGCCGTCGCCGTGATCGCCGGCGAGCTCACCGTCTACGGCCCGGACTGCCGCGCCGAGACGTTTGGGCCGGGGCGTCCCTACATCGGCGGCCAGGAGCTTCACATGGAGCGCAACGAGACCGCCCATCCGGTCGAGCTGATCGTCACGCACCTCAAGGCCGGCCGATCGAACCCGACCCCGCCGCGCTGCCTCGTCTAGGTCGAGGACGCGGATGACATGGCGCAGGGTGGTGAGGCCGTCAGCCCGCCAGCGGGCCCAGGACGTCCGACCGTGTCCCTAGGCCGCCGGGCACCTAGATCCGGCCGTCGTCGGAACGGCGGAGGGAGGCGTAGAGCGAGGCGGGGGTCAGCACGCCGAGCACGGTGCCTCCCGTGCCGCCGTTGCGCACGACTGCCACCCAGCCCTCGTCGTGCAGGAGCATGACGGCGAGGGCGTCCTTCAGGCTCGCAGTGGCCGGCACGATCGGCGGGGCGGTCCGGGCCGCGCCGTTCAGGCGTGCCTCCACGTCCGGCGACGGCTTCTCCAGCCGGTCCACGTCGATGGGCGTGACCATGAGCCGCTTCAGCCCGCGGTCGGCGCCGACGAAGTCCGCCACGAACGGCGTGGCGGGGCGGCCCAGGATCTCGGCGGGCGCACCGTACTGTTCGAGGTACCCGCCTTCCCGCAATACGGCCACCCGGTCGCCCAGGCGCACGGCCTCGTCCACGTCGTGGGTGACGAACACGACGGTCTTGCGCACCTCGCTCTGGAGCCGGAGGAACTCCTGCTGCAGCCGGTCGCGGTTGATCGGGTCGATGGCGCCGAAGGGCTCGTCCATCAGGAGCACGGGCGGGTCGACACCGAGGGCACGGGCCACGCCGACGCGCTGGCGCTGACCGCCCGAGAGCTGGTGCGGATAGCGGTCGCGGTAACGGGCGGGATCGAGCGAGACGAGGTCGAGCAGCTCGTCCACCCGGCGGCGGGTCCGGTCGCGGTCCCAGCCGGCGAGGCGGGGCACGGTGGCGATGTTGTCGCCGACGGTCTGGTGCGGGAACAGGCCCACGTGCTGGATCACGTAGCCCATGCGCCGCCGCAGATGCACGGGATCGACCTTCGTCACGTCCTCGCCATCGAGCAGGATGCGCCCGCCCGTCGGCTCGATCAGCCGGTTGATCATCTTGAGCGTCGTGGTCTTCCCGCACCCCGACGGCCCGACCAGCATGCAGACCTCGCCCTCGGGTACCTCCAGGTCGAGGGCGTGCACCGCCACCTGGCCGTCCGGATACTGCTTGGTGACGCCCTCCAGCCTGATCATGGAGGCACGTAGTCTGCACCGGTGGACGATCCCTGGGTGCGCTGGGACTGGGTGTCGCGCCATGGCGACGACATCGCCGCCGCCGTCCGCCAGCACGTGGAGCTGACAGTCATCGCCGTCGGGATCGGGCTGCTGATCTCGTTCCCGCTGGCCTTGCTGGTACGGCGCTGGCGGTGGCTACAGGCACCGATCCTGTCGCTTAGCGGGATCCTCTACACCATCCCGTCGCTCGCGCTCTTCGCCCTCCTGCTCCCGTGGACGGGCCTCAGCCGGACCACCGCCGAGATCGGGCTGATCAGCTACACGCTCCTGATCCTGGTGCGCAACATCCTCGCCGGGCTCGACGGCGTCCCGCGCGACGTGCGTGACGCGGCGGAGGGCATGGGCTTCAGCCGCCGCCGCCAGCTGTGGCGCATCGAGCTGCCGCTGGCGACACCGGTCATCATCGCCGGGGTCCGCATCGCCACGGTGACGACC
>JBOGIC010000402.1:0-5644 GCA_050744985.1 Acidimicrobiales bacterium | reverse complement strand
TCGCTCTACACGGCCGCGCTCCGGATGACCCGCAACCCCGCCGACGCCGAGGACCTGGTGCAGGAGACGTACCTGAAGGCCTACCGGGCGTTCGACAGCTTCCAGGAGGGCACCAACCTCAAGGCGTGGCTCTACCGGATCCTGACCAACACGTTCATCAACACCTACCGGGCCAAGAAGCGCCGGCCCGACGAGACCGACATCGACGACATCGAGAACCTCTACCTCTACCGGCGCCTCGGCGGGCTCGAAGGCGCCCAGTCGGGACGCAGCGCCGAGGACGTCGTGCTCGACCAGTTCACCGAGGCGGAGGTCAAGGAGGCCATCGAGGCCCTGCCCGAGCAGTTCCGGATAGCCGTGCTGCTGGGCGACGTCGAGGGGTTCTCCTACAAGGAGATCGCCGAAATCCTGGAAATTCCGATCGGAACAGTCATGAGTCGGCTCCATCGCGGAAGAAGGGCGCTGCAGAAACGGTTGTACGAGTTCGGGCGACAACGAGGACTGGTGCCGCGTGCCTGAGGGCTCTTCCTGATGTTCGAGAAGCGAGAGTGCACCGAGGCGGTCGAGGTTCTGTACACGTATCTCGACGGACAGCTGACCGAGGAGCGACGGATCCTGATCCAGCGCCACCTCGACGATTGCCCTCCGTGCCTCGACGCATTCGACTTCGAGGCCGAGTTGCGGGTGGTGATCGCCTACAAGTGCCGGGAGTCGGTGCCCGACCACCTGCGCCTTCGGGTCGCCAAGGCGATCCGCCAGGTGGCCGACGGCGACGACCCGCGCCTGTCGTTCTGAGCCCGAGGGGCGTGCCAGCACCGCTGAGCCGAAGGGGGGTGCCAGCACCCCCTCGCGTAGTGCATTCGCATCATCTTCCCGAGCGGATTCTCAACCCGGAATAGGTGTCGCGCCGTACTCGTTGGCGTGAACATGTCAGAGGAATCCGTGGGGGCTCACCCCCTCACTGGGAGCCACAGGCCTTCACGGGCGTTCAAGTCCGGGCGGGTGTGCCGGTACCCCAGTTGCGGGACGGTCCTTTCGATCTACAACGACGGCAAGTTCTGTTACCAGCACGAGCCGATGGTCGTTCCCCGCATGCGGGGCAAGAAGATCGCCTGACGTCCCCTTCGCGGGCGGTAGGCACACAGGGCGGGTATCCCCGCGGGCGCGAGTGTCGGTAGCGAGAACTACCGGCCTACGATCATCCGCGTGGACCTGATCATCGCCGCGGCCAAGCCGTGGACCTACTGGTTGGCGTTGCCTCTCGCGGTCGCGACCGTGCTCGCCATGTTCGCCATCCTGCTGCGGTACCTGTTGAAGGCCGTCGCGGCCAAGTACCCGCGGCAATGACCACGGTCACCCGGAATCCGAGCCTCGACCCGGTCGCGTGGGACGTCGCCGAGCGGATGGCGGTCCGCGTCGGCGGGCGCGACCCGCTGGAGGACTCGTACCTCTACACGTCGCTCGAGCCCGACTTCCGCGAGTTCACGGCCCAGGCCGAGGAACTGGTCGCCCAGGAGACCGGCCTGCGGTCCCTCGCCGGGCCGGCGCGGGCCCGCGTCACCGACCGGGCGGGCTGGGTGCACGCCAACGTGGCGTCGTTCCGGCGGCTGCTGCGGCCCTTGAGCGAACGCCTCGGAGAGCGCCTCGGCACCGGCACGGCGGCGAGGATGGGCCGGTCGGTGGCGGGGGCCGAGGTCGGCGCCCTCCTCGGGTGGATGTCCACGCGGGTGCTGGGCCAGTACGACCTGCTCGTCATCGAGAACGAGGAGCCCGAGAACCAGGACATCGTCTACTTCGTCGGGCCCAACATCCTGGCGCTCGAGAAGCGCTACGCCTTTCCACCCCGTGAGTTCCGGCTGTGGATCGCGCTGCACGAGGTCACGCACCGCGCCCAGTTCACGGGCGTACCGTGGATGCGCGAGCACTTCCTGTCACTGGTGGAGACGGGCCTCAACGCCTTCGACCCCGACCCGAAGCGCTTCGTGGAGGCTCTGCGCCGGGCGGCCGAGGAGGTCCGCGCCGGCCGCAACCCCCTCGACGAGGGTGGCCTCGTGGCGCTGTTCGCCACGCCCGAACAGCACGCCGTCTTCCGCCGGATCCAGGGTCTGATGAGCCTACTCGAAGGCCACGGCGATCTCGTCATGGACCGCGCCGGCGGCAACCTGATCCCGAGCGCCGGCCGGTTCAAGCAGGTCCTCCACCAGCGCCGCCAGGCCACCGGGATGGCCGGCGTGCTGCAGAAGCTGATCGGCCTCGAGGCCAAGCTGAAGCAGTACCACGAGGGCGAGGTGTTCCTCGAGTTCATCGAGCGCCACGACCCGGCGCTGGTATCGACGCTCTGGCGGGGCCCGGAGTGGCTGCCGTCGATCGACGAGATCCGCAACCCCGAACGGTGGATCGCCCGGGCCAAGCCCCCCGAACTGCCCCAGGCCGAGGCCGCCGGCAACTGACGGCCGGGCCCGCGGAGTTGCTCGGACGGTGCACCTTCCCGCCCCCTGGCACCGAGGTGGACTGCGCCGTCTCCGGCGGCGCCGACTCGCTGGCGCTGCTCGTGCTGGCCGTCGAGTCGGGGTGCCGGGCCACGGCGCATCACGTCGACCACGGGTTGCGGCCCGGGTCGGCGGCGGAGGCGGACGTGGTCGCGGCGGCGGCGGCGCGGTTCGGCGCTGGATTCCGCTCGGTGCGGGTGACGGTCGAGCCGGGGCCCAACCTCGAAGCCCGGGCCCGCGCTTCGCGGTACGCCGCCCTGCCGGCCGGTGTGCTGACCGGCCACACGGCCGACGACCAGGCCGAGACGGTGGTGCTCAACGTGCTGCGGGGGGCCGGGCTCGACGGCCTGGGCGGGATGGGGCCCGAACGCCATCCTCTGCTCGGGATTCGCCGTTCGGAGACCCGTGGGTTGTGCCGCGAGCTGGGGCTCGACTGGGTGGAGGACCCGACCAACACCGATCCCGCCCACCTGCGGAACCGGGTGCGGGCCGAGGTCCTCCCGCTGCTCGACGGCGTGGCGGGCCGGGATGTGGTCGCCGTGCTCGCCCGGCAGGCGAACGTCCTACGGGACGACGCGGCGCTGCTCGACGCCCTCGCCGCCGCCATCGACCCGACCGACGCCACCGCGTTGGTCGCGGCGCCGACCCCGTTGGCCCGGCGGGCGGTGCGCGCCTGGCTGTCCGGCCTGCGTGGCCCGAACGCCATGGACGCACATCCGCCCGACCAGGCGACCGTGGAGCGGGTACTCGCCGTGGCGCGCGGCGAGGCCCGGGCGACCGACATAGGGGGCGGCAGGCGCGTGGTTCGCAGCCACCAACGCCTCCGGCAAGAATGAGCCGCTATGGCGAGTGACGGCCCGCGTGGCCCGAACGCAGCGGACGGCCTGCCGCTGACCGATCTGCACATCGGCCCTGTCGTGGTGACCGCCGACGAGCTGAGCGGCCGGGTCGCCGAGCTGGGCAAGGAGATCACCGCCGACTACGCCGACCGCCAGCCGCTGCTGGTGGGCGTGCTCAAGGGCGCCTTCATGTTCATGAGCGACCTGGCCCGCGCCATCGACCTGCCCGTCGAGTTCGACTTCATGGCCGTGTCGTCCTACGGCAGTGCCACCAAGACCAGCGGTGTCGTCCGCATCGTGAAGGACCTCGACCTCGACCTCACCGGGCGCCACGTCATCCTCGTCGAGGACATCGTCGACAGCGGGTTGACCCTCACCTACCTGCGCAAGAACCTCAAGGCCCGCAAGCCGGCGTCGCTCGAGGTGTGCGCCCTGCTCGTGCGCCAGGGCCTCCAGCGCAAGGACCCCGGCCTCAAGTACACCGGGTTCCAGATCCCGCCCGACTTCGTCATCGGCTACGGCCTGGACGTTGACGAGCGGTACCGCAATCTGCCCTACGTAGCGGTGTACCGGGAGTAGCGCGTCCCCGGTACCCTGTCATCATCATGTCCAGTTCCCGTGGGGCACGCGCGTGAAGAAGCTGGTCCGCAGCGCGCCGTTCTGGGTTGCCGTGGCGGTCGTCGTGCTCCTGATCGCGAGCGGCCTGTTCCGAGGCGACGGCGGCCGCAAGAAGATCCGGTACGACGAGTTCGAGTCCAAGGTCGCCAACGGCGAGGTGAAGGAAGCGACCGTCGCCGACCGCGACGGCACCATCGAGGGCGAGACGAAGGACGGCAAGAAGTTCCGCACCACCTACGTGCGTGCCGACGCCGAGGCCGTCATGAACTCGCTGCGGCGCGCCAACATCGAGGTGAAGGTCGACCACCAGAAAGACCCGCTGTGGTGGACGCTGCTGCAGACGTTCCTGCCGTTCATCCTGCTCGTGGGCGCGTTCCTGTTCGTCATGAACACCATGCAGGGTGGCGGCAACCGGGTCATGCAGTTCGGCAAGGCGCGGGCCAAACAGGTCTCGAAAGACCAGCCCAAGGTCACCTTCGCCGACGTGGCGGGGGCCGACGAGGCCGTCGAGGAGCTGCAGGAGATCAAGGAGTTCCTCGAGTCGCCCACCAAGTTCCAGTCGATGGGGGCCAAGATCCCCAAGGGTGTGCTGCTGTTCGGGCCGCCGGGAACGGGCAAGACGCTGCTGGCCCGGGCCGTGGCCGGCGAGGCCGGGGTGCCGTTCTTCACGATCTCGGGGTCCGACTTCGTCGAGATGTTCGTGGGCGTCGGCGCCAGCCGCGTGCGCGACCTGTTCGAACAGGCCAAGCAGTCGGCGCCGGCGATCGTGTTCGTCGACGAGATCGACGCCGTCGGCCGCCACCGCGGCGCCGGCCTGGGCGGCGGGCACGACGAGCGCGAGCAGACCCTCAACCAGCTGCTGGTCGAGATGGACGGCTTCGACACCAAGGCGGGCGTCATCCTCATCGCCGCCACGAACCGGCCCGACATCCTCGACCCGGCGCTGCTGCGGCCCGGCCGCTTCGACCGCCAGATCGTGGTCGACCGGCCCGACCTGGAGGGCCGCAAGGCCATCCTCAACGTCCACGCCCGCGGCAAGCCGCTGGCCAAGGGCGTCGACATCGACGTGCTGGCCCGCCGTACGCCCGGCTTCACCGGCGCCGACCTGGCCAACCTCATGAACGAGTCCGCCCTGCTGGCGGCCCGGCGGGGGTTCAAAGAGATCGGGATGCCCCAGCTCGAGGAGGCGATCGACCGCGTCATCGCCGGGCCCGAGCGCAAGTCGCGGATCATCTCCGACGAGGAGAAGCGGGTCATCGCCTACCACGAGGGCGGTCACGCCCTGGTCGGCCACGCGCTGCCGCACGCCGACCCGATCCACAAGGTGTCGATCATCGCCCGGGGCCGGGCGCTGGGCTGGACCCTCGCCCTGCCGACCCAGGACAAGTACCTCACGACCCGATCGGCGCTGCGCGACCAGCTCGCCATGCTGCTGGGCGGCCGCACGGCCGAGGAGCTGATCTTCCAGGACCCGACCACGGGCGCCCAGAACGACATCGAGAAGGCCACCCAGATCGCCCGGGCGATGGTCACCGAGTACGGCATGAGCGACGAGATCGGCCCCCAGGCGCTGGGCCAGAAGAACGGCGAAGTGTTCCTCGGGCGGGAGCTGGGGCACCAGGCGAACTACTCCGACCAGGTCGCGGCGCGCATCGACTCCGAGGTACGCCGCCTCATCGAGGACGCCCACGACCAGGC
>JBOGIC010000401.1:0-3230 GCA_050744985.1 Acidimicrobiales bacterium | reverse complement strand
ACCCCAGCCGGCCCGCCCGGCTGGGGGGTTCGCCTTGGGTCGCGGGTCTACGACGAGGTCCCGGTAGCGCACCGGGTCGTGGGCGACGGCAAGCTCGAGGACGCGGTGGAACACGAGCCCTCGGCTGCGTGAGGTGCGGCGATTGAAGCGGAACACGAACTCGTCGAGGTAGGCCTGGAGGTGCGCCTCGTCGACAGATCCCTGGTGGGTGCCGAGCAGCCAGCGCTTGGCCAGGGAGGCGATCCGGTGCACGCCGGGGAGCAGACCTCCCGGGTCTTCGCCTCGCCGGCGGGCGGCGCGCTGGCTGAACCGGGCGTGGGTGTAGCCCAGCTCGGCGACGCCTCGGTAGCCGTTCCAGCCGTCGGTGATCACCGTGGCGCCGTCGGCGACGTGGGCGGTCACGAACGGGTGCAGGGAGGCGGCGGAGGCATCGGCGAGCAGGGCCATACGGCACCGCCCGAACCTCTTCGGCTCCCGGACCTCGACAACCACTCCCACCAGCGATTTCTTCCCCTTCTGGCGCCCGCCGCGGAGCCCCGGCTCCTCGCCGCCGATGAAGGTCTCGTCGACCTCCACCCGGCCCGTGAGCCGCTCCCGGCCGGGGCGCACCAGCACCGAGCGCAGGCGGTGCAGCATCGCCCACGCCGTCTGGTAGGAGCCGATCTCCAACGCCCGCTGCAGGCTCTGGGCCGAGACCCCGTCCTTCTGCGTGGCGAACAGCCAGCACGCCGTGAACCACACCGTCAGCGGGGTGCGGGTCTTGTCGAAGATCGTCCCCGCCGTCACCGATGTGCGTCCGTCGCAGGCGCCGCAGCGGAACCGGCCGTCCGCCATCGGCCACCCAACCACGTGACCGCACCTCGGGCACACGAAACCCTCCGGCCAGCGCAGCCACTCGAGGTAGTCGAGGCAGTCGGCATCGGTCGCGAACCACGCTCCGAACTCACCCGCCGAACGTGGATAGTGCCGACCGGCGACCGGTCTCGTCGCTGTCACGGAATCAAGACTACCGACCTTGGGGGCCGACTAAGTGGATACCCCCGATCGTGCAAATCCCGATGTCGGTGTAAGCACGATCTCCGCCACTACGTCGCCACCCGGCTGCTGGCCGCCGGCGTCGACGTACGCAGCGTCGCCGGCCGCCTCGGCCACCGCAACGCCGCCACCACCCTGAACGTCTACTACCACTTCCTCGCCGAAGCCGACCGAGAGGCCGCCAACGTCCTCGGCCGCATCTTCGACGACGCCATCACCGCCGGTTCGGAGTGATCTCAATCGATTCGTCGGCGGCGTCGATGACGACCTGGAACCACCGCAGGAACCCAAGCTGGCCGAGGATCTCGAAGTCGAACGGCCACGGGTCACAGAAAGACACCGGCCCATCCCACGTGAAATCACCCAACTGCAGCGTGACGGTGACTGTGGCGGCCTCGATCACGGTTCCGCCGACGCCGATCCGATCTACCTCGGCGCCCGACAGGTCTACGCCGACCTGTTCGGCGACCCAGCGCCCAAACCGGTTGTGAAGCGAGCCGGAATCGACCAGGCACAGCACAGGAATCGAGCCGGCGGGACCAAGGAGCGCTACACGCACGGCCGGTCGTGCCACATCCGAGCCCGAGCTCGGGAGCGGCTTGAAGCCGTGCCTCAAGCCAGTCCGTGGAAGCCCATGTCGGCCCACGGGTCGACGGGGACCCGGAAGATCACCGCGTCCTCGGCGCCGTTCTCCCGCATCCAGCGCACGACCTCTTGTGGTGTCTCGGCGTCGAAGAGGATCTCGTCATCCTTCTGCAGCACATAGCGGCCGATGTAGGGCCGCAGGATGTCTGCGCCCTTCTTGCGGCGCGCCTCGACCTCAGGTCGGACCTCTGGCTCGGGAAGGTGGATCAGCTCGCGCACGTCCCCCAGTATGCCCTTGGGTTGGGCTCCGTCTTCGCCGTGTATGCCCATGTCAGCCGACGGGTCGACCGGTACACGGAAGATCGCAGCGCCCTCCACGCCGTGCTCCCTCATCCACGCGACGACCTCATGAGGATTGTCAGCGTCGAAGAGCACCTCGTCGCCCTTCCGGAGGACGAAGCGCCCTATGTACGGCCGCAGAATGTCGGCACCCTTCTTGCGGCGCGCCTCGACCTCGGGGCGAACCTCCGGCTCTGGCAGGTGGATCACTTTGCGCACGCGACCAGTATGCGCGCCGATCGTCACGACGCCCCTTGCTCTTTCCACGCCGGGCGTGCCAGCCGTTCCTGGAGGATCTCCTCGGCCCGGTCGTACACGGCCGCGAGCCGCTCGACGATCTCGGGGTCGTCGAGGTCGATGGCAGCCTCGATCGCCTGCGGGGAGACGATGCGGCTGCGCAGCAACGTGTAGCGGCTGTCGTCTTTGGGGTCGCCGGTCTGCAGCACCTTGCGGAACACCTCCTCGCCGATGATCGAGTGGGAGATGGCCCGGTAGACGGTGCGGGGGTGGTTGGCCATGTGGGCGCGCATCGAAAGGTTGTCGAAGCGCTCCAGCACCCGCTGCAGGTCGCCGATGGCACGTTCGAGATCGGAGGTCTCCTCATCGATGAGGCCAAACAACGCCTCCTCGCGCACCCGCTGGAAGTGCCGCCAGGTGAGGTCCGGAGGGAAGTCCGAGGCGACGGCAAGCACCTCGCCGGCCGAGTCGGGGTCGGCGTCGCGCGGCGGGCCCGAATGTCGTCGAGTTACCGTTGGGCTTCGGACTCAAGTCCTTGCAACAGATCCTGTGCGTCGAGTTCGTAGATGCGTTCGTACTCGTAGCCGAGCATGCGGATGAGGGCGTTGGCCTGGGCCCGGCCAGTCGAGCCAGGTTCCGTCCGGCGGCGGCGCCGGACGAGGTCACTGAGACACTCCTCGAAGCGCTCGCGACCAACCGCTGCGAGCACGTCGTCAAGCTCCCGCGTGATCTCTTCCCGATCGACCGCCGTGCGACCCTCGAGCCATAAACTGAGCTGGGCGTCGTTGGCCGCGAAGAACTCTAGGACCTCGATCCCTCTCCGACGTTGTGCGAGCCTCATCATCTTCTTTCGCGTGAAGCACTACCCGAGCACCGTGAGACTGAAAACGAGCACCGTCCCCCCGATCTCGGGCACGCATCCGCGGACCCGCGGGCCCTCCGGATCCCGGTCCGACTTACACGGTGTGTCGTCAGGTTCACCCGCGCGCTTGAGCACGAATATCGCCGCACCACTGACCCTCCCCCCGGTCGTG
>JBOGIC010000400.1:0-4691 GCA_050744985.1 Acidimicrobiales bacterium | reverse complement strand
TGGCGGACGAACGGGCGTGGGCGAGGGCAGCGTCCACCACCGCCAGGTTGTCGGCGACCCACGCCGATGACGTGTCGATCGCCCCGGTGTCGACCTCGGCCACCGCCACCAGCTCCGCAGGCGCACGGACGCCTTCGATGTGGGAGGAAGCCACGCCCTCGGCGCGCAGGAGCAGCCGGGCCAACGCCTCGAACCGGTGCGCGATCCGGTCGTCGGCCCGTCGCAACGCCGATACCGCCCGCTCCGTCGCACGAACGACCCGCTCCGGCAGCTCGACGTTCAGGCTTGCGAGCGGCTCAGGTACGTAGGCGTCGACCGGCCTCCCTTGCCACGTGATCGACACGGTTCGCCCGAGAGCCAACGCTGCCTTTCAGAATTGTCCCAGTTACGAAAGGATAGCGTAGTTAGCGTTCCGAACCATCGTCGCCTGGGCAGCACTGCTCCCCGAAACCCGCTCCTGGTCCTCGACCGCGGCTCGCGTGGGGAGGGAGCGCGCACGCGGCCTCGGGCTCGAAGGTGCGGTACCGACGAACAGTACGAAGCGATCCATGGCATCGGCGGTGCCGAAGAGATGCAACCGAATCATGGGTGCCGAGCGAGAAGCCACCCTGGCCGACGTCGACGACCTCACCCGTCGGGAGGGCGGCCGTCGCGGCGAGGCCGCCGTCCGCACGCCGACCGACGGTCTCGTCTCCGCCCTGACTCGCCACGCCACGTCCCGGGCCGGTGACCCCTGCCCCCACGACCACGTCCACGCCCCCACGATGGTCGGTCGCTTGGCTACTCACGTTCGACACCGGCGCACGCGTCGACCGAAACCCCGCGGGTTCATCGGCCTCGGTGACCACGAGGAGGTTGGGTGACCTCGGGGCCAGACGCCTCACGCCGCCGGCCCACCGCATGGCAGCCTCGGAGGCGGTTGGCGCGTTGGCCCTTCGCCTGACGACCGGTTCGCCTCAGCCGCGAGCCGGCCGCATGGTGGCAGGGCTTCGTCAGGCGGCTGCCGGCACCGGCAGCGCGAGGTCGCCGCACGAGTCGACGGCGACCTCGGTCCCGACCGGCGACGTGACGGCGGGGCCATCGATGCTGCGCAGGGTCCGAGAGGCCCGCGCCACCAGCGTGACGACGACTCCGATCAGGCCGGCGAGGGTGAACATGAGGGCGATGCCCCGATCGGGACCGGTGCCGAACCAGCCACCGATCGCCCCGGCGCCGACACCGTCGGTCATCAGCGGGATGAAGAGGGTTTCGGCGAGCGGTGCCATCAGGAACGCGGTGAGCGGGGTCGCCGCGTTCTCGACGAGCTGGGCGAAGCCGAACACGCGGCCCTGACGCTCGAAGGGGATGGACCGCTGGAGCAGGGTCTGCTCGGCGGCCTCGACGGCGGGGATGAGCCCGAGCCAGACGACCAGCCCGATGGTCAGCAACACGATCGACGACCGCAGCGCGATCACCGAGCACACGGTCCAGGTCACGAGGTTGGCCGTCAGGATCAGCCGCAGCGGGCTGCGACCGAGGCCGCGGCGGGCGACGACCAGGCCCCCGGCGATGAACGCCAGGCTGACGAAGCCGAAGATCACGCCCCATGCCTGGACCGACACGAGCGACAGGCCGTAGGGGTCCATGAGAGCCATGAACACGCCGATGAGAAGGTTGTTGAACGCCGCCAACAGGATCAGCCTCGACAGACCGGGAACGGCGCGGATGGCGTCGAGCGCTCCTCGCACGTCAATCGCACCAGATGGAGCGCCGTCGGCCGCGGGCTCGACCGGGGGTTCGTCGAAGGTGATGGAGCGGAGGTGGGCGAGCGCGGCCACGGTCATGACGAGCGCACCGACGTAGGCCCAACCCATGCCGGGCCCGCCGATGACCAGTCCGCTGAAGACCGACGTGATCGCGAAGGACACGCCGGTCACGGTGCCCACCATGCCGTTGGCCCGGTCACGCCGTTCCTCGGGGATCAGCAGGGTCACCGTAGGGGAGAGGGCGAGGCCGCGCATCTGGCCGGCGACCGAGCCGAGGAGGGTGGAGCCGGCGAGGACCCAGAACCACGGGCTCCCGAGGCGCAGCAGGTCAGCGGCGTCGACCGCGAAGAAGACGCCGGTCGCCGCCGTGAAGCACACCGTCGAGGCCGATGTCGCGACGAGCATGGCGGTGCGCTTGCGGTGGCGGTCGACGAAGGTCCCGAACACCGGGCCGAGCACGGCCGACGAGATGCTGAACGCGCCGCCGATGACGCCGGCGGCGATCACCGACCGGGTCTCGACGAAGACCCAGAACGTCAGGGCGAACCAGAGGAAGCTGCTCGTCACGCCCGTGACCAGCGTGTTGGCGAGAAGGCGCTTGAAGGTCTGGCTGGCAACGGACATGGTCGTTCCTCCTTCGCTGCTCGGCGACGCCCCATGCACCGCTCACCCCCTACACGAACGCCAATCCCCGGAATCGACAGTCGGACGGAGAAAATGCGCGAGTGACCTCCGGTGGGTCGGTGGTCAGGGCGTCGTCAGGAGCCGGTGCCGCGAGCTGGCGCCACGCGGCAGAACGGCCTCAGGGACGGGGCAATCGGTCTTCGGTGGCGAGGGCGGGCCGGCACCCGTCGACCGGCGGCGCCATGCGGAAGATCTGGAAGAAGCGGCGGGCGTCGGTGCGGCTCCCCTGCACGTGGGAGCGGCCGGCGGAGGACGCCTTGTCGATGGTGAGTTGGCCGGCAGGAGCTGGTGCATCGTGTCGGGGTCGACCTCGATGGTGAAAGCTCGTAGGTTCGCGGCCTGCCCGCCGCTCTGCGTCGAAGACGCCTCGGAGCCCGAGCGACAGGGCGTGGTGACACGCGTGCTCGCATTGCTACAGCGCTGGACTGCGACGAGGAGCAGTTGTTCGCGGAGTTTCCGCACCCCGTGCGCGCATCACGCGATGGAGGCGGACGCGATGGCTCAACACCGACGGCGCGTCGTAGGAACGTGGGTGTTGGCAAGCTGTCGTGCCGGCCCCGGCGGGTCCAGCGCGCTCAGTGAGTGGGGCCCAGGTCGAGGCGGACGGCCCGCTCCCGGATCACGACTTCAATTGCGTCCGATGTGGAGGCCACATCATCGGAATCGAGTCGATACGCCGTGAAGACGGCAGGGCCCTCGGCACCGACCGGAAGCTCGACGAGCACGTAGAGGCCAGCGCCCCCCAGCCGGTAGTCGGACAGCTTGCGGCCTCGGTCTGCGCCGCGCGTCGACGGCGAGGCGACCTCCATGACCAGCAGCGGGGGCGGGTCAACGTGAAGGTCACCGGTGCGCTGCCACGCAGGATCAACAACGGCAACGTCCGGCACGTTCACGTACCCGCTGCCCCCGGGCACCTTCCAGGCCAAGCCGTTGATCCGCACGCACCCCGGAGGCATTCCCAGCTGGCGATCCAGCTGGCTCGCGAGAACCGCCACGGCCATCTCATGCTCGTCGGTGGCGGGCGACACGATGAGACTCCCCCAGGGGTCGAGCTCCAGATGAGCGACCCCGAGCTCCGCTCGGAGCCAGTCGAGGTCCTCGACCGTGTAACTGAGCGCCAGCGGGTTCGCCACGAGATCAGACTACGCCCCGGAGCGCCCCTGCATCCCGGAGCGTCTGCCCACGTTGTGAGCACGAAGCAGTTGTCCCGCAAGGGTAACGGCGAGCGGGTACCCGACGGAGCCCTCGGTGTCCGTCGAGGCCACCGGCACGCGCGGCGTCCCGCAAGCGTGGTCCGGTGCGGTGTCCCGGTGACGGGCCCACGCGCTTGGTGGTTCGGGGCGGGACCTGCTGCTCGGGCCGAACGGCCACCGAACCGGTCGTTGGCGCGATGATCGATGTGATCACGGGCGCGCTCATCAAAGACCCCTCGCCGCGCTGAGAGATGCGCTCAACGGGCTGTGGTGGTCGGCGCGCCCGCGCGAGGTTCCGCACCCTTGTATCGCATCGACGAGTGGCATCGAGAGGTCGTCGTGCCGCGCGTGGGACCATCGGCGTTCGCCTTACCGCGGGGAGTAGCTCCGACGCCGGCAGGCGGGATTGTGCAGGTGACAGTCGACGGGCGAGCGAGCGCCGTGCGGGCGCACCACGTGCTTGAAAGAGCAGGTCAGACGTGGTGCTGGGCCTATTCCGGTGGTGGGTGCGGGAGTGCCCGCCGTATCCAGGCCGGGCCCTCCCGCGCCGGCTACGGCGGCCTTTGACACCGGTTCGACGGGCGCGAACGGGTCACTGGCTGCCATCGTTGCCAGGTCGCGACAACTGCGCTCACGTACTCCGTCGCGAGTCGATCCCTGAGGGCGTCCCAGAACGGCAGTCATCGCAAGTCGCCGTCAAACCCCGGCTTGAGTGCTACGCTGTAGCACATCGAGAGGATCGGCGTCCGAGAACTGCGTCAGCACGCCTCCCGCTACCTCGCTCGAGTGGCGAGTGGAGAGACCTTGGAGGTCACGGACCGCGGGCGTCCGGTCGCGATGCTCGTCCCGGTGCGTGGCGACGAGTGGCAGGACCTCGTGGCCAGCGGTCGGGTAGTTCCGCCGACCGAGGATGGCGACGTGCTCGACGAGGCGCCGAGCGATTTCGGAATCGACGCCTCGGGCGCGCTCGCGGCGATGCGTCAGGATGAGCGCTGAAGCTCTACCTCGACTCCTCCGCCATCGTGAAGCTCGTGCAGAAGGAGACGGAGTCCGAGGCCCTCAGGCGTTA
>JBOGIC010000399.1:0-9868 GCA_050744985.1 Acidimicrobiales bacterium | reverse complement strand
CGCCGCCCCCCGGCGCACCGCCTCGGGCCGCCCCTGCAGGCACGTAGACGGTGCGCGTCCGGCCGCCCGACCGGGGGCAGCACTACGTACGTGTAGGGCCCGTGCAGCTCGCCCCTGGCGCATCGGCATCCCTCCTTGCCGCACCGCCGACGCTGCTCGACCATCGATCCTGCGATCAGCTCCTCCACGTCGGGAAGGGAACGGGCGAGCCGGCGCCGGTGCCCGCAGCTGTCGGACGGTCATGGTGGCAGGATCGGCGCCCCCGAGGGCAGCGCCCGTCTCCCGTAGACGTGAGAAGCCGAGGGGACAAGCCGCACTCGATGCCGGGTCGACCTAGGACTCTGGGATCGCGATCGAGCCGTTCATGTCGATGTGCGACACGAGCCTGCACCGGGAGAAGTCGCAGCCGTCGCCGCTGGGAGGGACGAGGAGCGTGCCGCGACTACGGGCGGTCCCGCTGCCGGTGGCGCCGGCGTACTCACCAGTCCCTCCGAGCACCTCGTAGGTCCCGGTGGACGACGCACGGTGGTGGCAGTCGTTGGGGCCGAAGGCCTCCTCCTCCTCGACGGTGCCCCTGAGCTCCACGCGGATGGATCCGTCCGCAAAGACCAGCTCGATTACGGAGACGACCGTCCCCGGCGAGGAGCCCGGGTCCTCGCTGATGAACTTCTCGACGCCGGCGCCGCTGACCACGCCGGTGGCCCGGACCGGCCAGTCGGTGCTGACGGCCTCGGTGAACGGTCCTTCGAAGCTGATCCGGAATCGCTGTTCGCCGCTCTCGGCCGACGCCGGCGCGGCCATGCCGGCCGCGGTGGTCGCAACCACGACAACCGCGGGGACGAGCCTCCTGAGCAGCCTTGGACGTGTCTTCATCTGACGTTCTCCTTTCGCCCCGGGCTGGCTGTTTCCACCCCGGCACTCGCCTCGGAGGCGTGAGAAAGGAGGTCACGGATGTGCACCAGGGCTCGACGCGCGCGACGCACGTCCCGGTGCACGACCGTGCACTTCGTTTTCACGCCTGGTCGGCACGGGCAGGGCCGAGCGCCGGAAAGGAGGAGCGTGTACGACGTCATCGTCGTCGGAGCCGGGACGGCGGGCTGCTGCCTGGCGATGCTCGTCGCCCGGCGCGGCCACCGGGTGCTGCTCCTGGAGCGGAGCGGCACGGCGGGCGACAGCCCCCTCACCCACAACCTGGGCCCCGCGGCCGTGCGCCTGCTCATGCGCTGGGGCCTCCTCGAGCAGCTGGTGGGGACGGGCTCCCCTCCCGTGGACCGCACCACGCTGTGGGCGAGAGGAGAACGGTTCGAGCTCCCCAACCCGCGCGAGGTGCCGGTCACCTACTCGCCCCGGAGCGGGACCCTGGCCTCGCTGACGTCTGCCGCGGCGATCGCCGCAGGGGCGGCGTTCCGCCCCTCGTTCACGGTCAAGGACCTCGTCTGGGCGGAAGGCGCGGTAGCCGGCGTCGTGGGCCACGGCCCCGAGGGCCACAGCGTCTGCGAGCGGGGGCGCGTCGTCGTGGGCGCCGACGGCCGGAGCTCGCTCGTGGCCCGGGTCGTCCAGGCCGAGACCTACGACGAGCACCCGGTGGCCAATTGCTGCTACCACGCGTACTGGAGCGGCGACGCCGGTCGCGGCCCGGAGATCTTCCTCGCCCAACGACGGGCGGTGGCGGTGTACCCCACGGACGGGGCGTTGACCTGGGTCGTCGCGGCCCGGCCCGTCACCGACTGGGCCGATTTCAAGCGGGCGCCGGAGCGGATGTACCGGGAGCAGATGGGGATGTTCCCAGAGCTGGCACGGCGTCTTCGCGGAGCCACAAGGGAGAGCCGCTTCCGGGGAACGGGCGAGCTGGGCACCAGCCTGCGGCAACCCTCGGGCCCAGGATGGGTGCTGGTCGGCGACGCCGGGCACCCCCGGGACGGCACCCTCTGTCTGGGGTCGTCGGACGTGTGCATCGAGACCGAGATGGTCGCCGGCGCCCTCGACGAGGCGCTGTCCGGACGTCGGCCCGTCGGTGAGTCCCTCGTCGCCTACCACCAGTGGCGCGACACCCGCGCCCGCGAGTCGCACCATGAGATCTGCGCTCTGGCGTCGTGTGACTGGACCCTCGACCAGGTGGCCGAGATCCTGGCTCGAGCACGGGCCTACCGGGAGACCGAGCTGGCCCTCGTCTCCATGTGACCCCTGCCGGTCACCGGGCCGCGGTCAGCGAGAGTGCCAGCGGATCGGCGCTCGCGGGTCCGGCGCGTAGCAGGAGTAGATCCCTGTGCGCACGGTCGTCCGGAGGTGTTCGCCGAGCTGGGGATGGGCGGTGGCGATGCGTTCGACGGCCCCCTTGACGGCGCGGGTGACGCTCTGGCGCGCCCGTTCGGCGTCGGAGGCGGCCTTGCGGTCGCGCCCGCCGAGGCCCACCGCGGCGGTCAGCTCGCGCACGAGAAAGTCCTTCTCCCGCTGGGCCCGTTCCGCCCGCCCGAGGTCGTTGTTCACGGCCGCCTCGTCGATCTCCGCTTCCAGCTCGTCGAGCCGCCGCTTGTAAGCGGCCTTCGCCTTCGCGTCGAGCACCGCGCCGGCGTCGCCGCTCACGACCGTCTCCAGGCCCGCCTCCCGGGCGGAGCCTGGGCGAGCCGGCGCTCGGCCTCCCTCGCCGACCAGGAGGTCGAGGGCGTGCATCTCCTGACCGGGTGCCCGTAGGAGCCGGGCGAGATAGCGCAGGCCCTTGCTGTCGCGGATCTGAGCCTGGCGGCCGCCGTAATCGACGGCCCAGTACTCACCCTCGAGGGCAAACACGCCCGTCTCGGGTGCGCCGGCCCCATCCGCCGACGGCCCCTCGAGCAACGCCATCGCGCGCTCGGCGTGCGCGGCCATGCCCATGTTCCGATACGCCTGGTAGGCGGCGGCCACCAGGTCACTGGCCCGGGCGGCGTCGCCCGGACCGGCCCGGGAGAGCAGCATGCGGGCGTGGTCGAGCCGTCCGTGGGCCAGCCACGCCGGCGCGCCCAGGCGCTCGTGGAGCCGGTGGGCGGCTTCGAACTGGGACTCGGCGTCGGCGAAGCGGCCGAGGAGAGCGGCCAGCTGTCCGAGATATCGGCTGGAAGCGCCCAACGAGCCGCCGGCACCCAGGACGACGTGACGTTCCGGCCACCGCCGAAGGCATTCGTGCGCCGCCTCGGCCCACTCCCCCTCGCCGAGCATCCACGAGACCTCGGCGAGGACCGCTGCTCGTGCCGGCAGGTCGCGCCCGGGGCGGTCGAGGAGGTCCTGGGCGACGCTCCTGATCTCGACGCGCGCCTCCTCCAGCTTCCCGAGCTCGGCCAGGGCCGCGGCGAGGAGCGCGTGCCCGAGCGCCTGCTCCCCGTTCGCCGAGCGAGCCAGCCATCGGTGGGCGAGGTCGGCCATCTCCTCGAAGCGACCCTGGTGCCGGCGCAGGAGGTAGAGCGGGTCGAAGACATCGTCCCCGGCGAGTCGCTCGGCGTCGTCCAGCCTGCCCTCCAGGGCCGCGAGACCCGCGCGCCAGGCCTCCGTCGCCGAGATCAGCGAGGGAAGCCGGAGTCGTCGCGCGTCCTCCGCTGCGGCTTCGAGATCGGCGTGGGCGCCGGCGATGTCGCCGGCGACGAAGCGCTCACGGCCCCGCCACTGACGCGCCCGGTGCTGTAGCTCGAGGTCACCCGTCGCTTCACCCATGCCGAGCAGCTCAGCGGCGACCGTGAGCCTTCGCTCGTAATCGTCGGGACGGCGGTCGACTTCGAGCCGGCCGAGGAGACAGGCCGGCAGGGTGCCCGTATCACCGACACGCCGGGCCATGGCCACCCCTTCGTCGGCCAGGCCGACGGCGCGCTCCGGGTTGCGGGCGGTGGCGGCCGACGCCACGAGGACCCTGGCGAGAAGGGGATCGTCCTCGCCGGGCAGCGCCGCTCGCGCCTCGGCGAGCACGCTGCCTTGGGTCTCGTCGCCCGCCCATACCGGCTCGTCGATGAACCCGACCGCCGCCCGCGCCAGCAACTCCGCCGAGCCCACCGAACGGGCCGACTTCATCGCCCGCCGCTGGCATTCCCGGGCCTGACCGAAGTCGCCGAGTCGAAGGTAGGCGCGACCCAGGCACATGAGCAGCTGGTGCCGTTCACGCTCGTCGACGGGAGGCGCGACGGCCAGTGCCTCCAGCGCCCGTCTGTATTGGATGGCGGCTTCCTCGAAGGCGAGACTCGCCATCGCCGCGTCACCGGCCAGGCCGCAGTACTTCTGGGCCTTGACGCCGTCGCCTCCCCGAGCCGCTTCGAAAAAGTGATGGGCGAGCTCGGCGACGCCCGTCGTGGGCTCCATACCCCGCTGGCGCTCGAGGACCTCGCCCACACGTCGATGGAGGTCGACCCTCCGCGAGATCCGAATGCGGTCGTACAGGGTCTCCTGGACCAGCTCGTGCGTGAACCACCAACGTCCCGGCGCCGTCGAGACGATGACCTCCAGCGCCAGCGCCTCGTCCAGCGCTGAGGCCAGCGTCCCCGTCTCGGTACCGCTCACCGCGCCGAGCAGGCTGAGATCGAACGGTCGGGAGATGACGGCTGCGACGTCGAGCGCGTCCGACGCCTGCGGGGAAGCGGCGGCCAGGCGGCGGCCGATGACGTCATGGACATCCTCGGGGACCGGGATCTGCTGCTCCTCGCCCTTCTGCCGGAGGCGAGCGACCTCCCGGACGAACAACGGGTTCCCGTCCGTCGTGAGGTACACGTCGCCCGCCACCGTCGGGTCGACCCTCGCGCCCATCGTGTCCTCGAGCAGGGTTGCGGTGTCGTGCCCGTCCAGTCCCGCCAGCACGAGCCGACGTCCATAGCGACCGATCGCGGCAATCGCCCGATGAAGGTGGGGAACGCTGCGGACGTCGGCGTCGCGGTAGGTGCCCACCACAAGTATCGGGGATTGACCGACCCGCTCCACAACGTGGTGGAGGAGCCGCAGAGACGCCTCGTCGGCGGCATGGAGGTCGTCGAGGGCCACCAGCAGGCCGCCTTCGCCGGCCACGTTACGCAGGAAAGCCGTCACCGACTCGAACAGTCGTACGCGGGCATCGAGCGCTGCCGACGGCTGGGCCCGGACGACCCCGGGAAGGCGCTCGACCAGCTGGGGCTCGAGGACGGCAACGTCGGCGGCGCCCGGTCCCAGATGGTGCTCGAGGACGTCGCCGGGCAGGCGCGCGACGCAGGCGCCCAGCACTTGCGCCCACGGCCAGAAGGGCGGCGCGGCTCTCGGCTGCCAACATCGACCGACGACGGCCTGCACTTCGGTGAACTCGACGTCCTGGACCAGTGCCTCGACCAGGCGCGTCTTGCCGACACCCGCCTCGCCGGCGACGAGAAAGGCGCGGCCTCGACCGGATGCGACGTCGTCGAGACCGGCTCGAAGCTCGGCCAGCTCGTCGCGCCGGCCGAGGAAGGTGCATCCCGCCCCGGGTGCCGCCCCGCCGGACAAGCGGGGATCGGCAAGACCCGCCTCGTCGAAGAGCTCGTCGAGCTGGCGGCGGCAACCGACGTCCCCTGCGCGTGGGGTCGCTGCTGGGAGGGGGGCGGCGCGCCCGTCTACTGGCCCTGGCAGCAAGTGATCAGGGCGTGCGTCGCCGACGCCCCCACGGCCGTCCTGGCCGCGCAGCTCGGACCGGGCGCGGCCGACGTCGCCGAGCTGGCGCCAGAGCTGCACGCGCGCCTCCCCGGCCTGGTCGCGACCTCGCCGTCGCCAGGTCCCGACGCCCGGGCTCGCCTCTTCGACAGCGTGATCGGGTACCTGCGCGCCGCTGCCCGGGACCGGGCTCTGATCGTGGCGCTCGACGACCTCCACGCCGCCGACGAGCCGTCCCTTCGCCTACTCGTCCGCCTCGCCCGGGAGCTGGGCGACAGCCGTCTGTTGGTCGTCGGCACGTACCGCGACAACGAAGTGGCATCATCGCCCCGGCGGCAGCGGTTGCTGGCCGACGCGACGCGCCACGGTCGATCCCTGTCTCTCGTCGGCGTCGGTGAGGAGGGAGTGGCCAAGCTCTTGGCCCGGTCCGTCGGCGCCGACGTGCGGCTCGCCGTCATCCGGCGGGTCCACGAGGTCACTGACGGGAACCCGTTCCTCGCCCTCGAGATGGCCCGGCAGCTGCGGGCCGCCCCAGGGGCCGGCGGCGTTGCCCTTCCCGAGGACGCGCACCTGCTCATCGGCCGCCACCTCGAGAGCTTGGAGCCGCCGGTCACCGAGGTCCTGTCCCGGGCTGCCGTCCTGGGCCGGGAGTTCGAGCTCTCATTGCTGTGCACGGTCGACGGGCGGTCGGTGCCCGCGGTCATCGACGACCTCCAGCACGCGGCGCGCGCCGGGATCGTGGAACAGTCCGGCCTCGCCCGGTGGACCTTCTGCCACTCGCTCTACCGCGAGCGGCTGTACGACGACCTCCCCGCCGAGGCGCGGGTCGCGGTCCACCGTCGCGCCGCCGAAGAACTCGAGGAGCGCAGCGGTACGGACGCCGTACCCGTCGCCGAGCTGGCCCACCACTTCTTCCGCTCGGCACGCGCCGACGGAGGCGCGGAGGCGGTCAGGTACTGCACCCGCGCCGGCGATGCGGCAATGGCGTCGTTGGCCTTCGAGGAAGCGGCGATCCTCTACGCCCGCGCCCTCGAAGCGCTGGCGCTCGCCGAGCACGTCGACGAACAGCGCCGCTACGACCTTTCCGTCTCCCTGGGCGAGGCGCGGTTCCGGGCCGGCGACCTCCCAGGCGCGCGTGAAGCCCACGGAACGGCCCTGGCGGTCGCTCGGGCCCTCGGTACGCCGGAGCTGGTGGCCCGAGCGGCCCTCGGGTTCGCCGGGATGTACGAGTCGGCCCAGTTCGCCGACCCGTCGACCACCCGCTTGCTGGAGGAGGCGCTGGCCGCCCTTCCGGCCGGCGACAGCCCGGTTCGCGCCCGGATCCTGGTCGCACTCGCCGGTCGCCAGCTGGCCGCACATAGCCCCTGGGAGGTCATCGCCGGACTGTCGCGACAGGGGCTGGACATGGCCCGGCGCCTCGGCGAAGCCGAGGCACTCGACGGCGTGCTGTGGGAATGGCACCGGAACGTCTTCTTCGCACCCGAGACGCTGGAGGAGCGAGTCGCGGTCGCCGAAGAGCTGGTCGCGTCGGCCACCCGCACGGGCAACCGGGAGTGCCTGATCCGGGCCATCGAGTGGCGGGCCGCCGACCGCTTCGAGATGGGAGACGTCCCCGGTGCCGCCTCCGACCTGGAGATGGCCGAACGTGAGGCACGCGACCTCCGCCTGCCCCTTCTGCTCTGGGCGGCGACGTTCCCGAAGGTGGCGATCGCCCTCCTCCACGGGCACTTCGCCGAGGCGGAGCGGTTCGCCCGGCAGGCCCTGGAGGCCGGGGAGCGCAGTGAGTTCATGGCTGTGGAGATGAACTACATCGGCCAGCTGATGGCGATTCGCCGGCAACAAGGGCGGTTCCGAGAGCTCGAGGACCTCACCCGACGGCACAGCGAGGAGTACGCGTGGAAGCCGGACGACAGCCGCTGGGTGGTCCGAGCCCTCGTATTGGCCGAGCTGGGGCTCGAGGACCAGGCGCGCGCCCTGTTCGACAGCTGCGCCGACGCGGCTCTGGCCAACTCCCGCGCCGCGGGCCTCCGCGTGCTGAGCTTCGTCGCCGACGCGTGCTGGCTCCTGGGGGACAGGGAGCGGGCCGGCGCGGTCCACGAGGCACTCCTCCCCTATCCCGGGCGCCACGTCCTCGACGGCATCGCCGCCTACTCCCTGGGATCGTCGGACCGCAGCCTCGCCCAGACCGCGGCCCTCCTCGAGCGTTGGGACGAGGCGGAGGAGCACTTCGAGTCCGCGCAGCACTTCCACGAGCAGGTCGGCGCCCGCGTATGGGCCGCCCACACCCGCGTCGACCAGGCGACGATGCTGCTCCGGCGGCGACGGCCGGGCGACGAACGGCGGGCGGCGGACCTCCTGGATGCGGCGGCGGCCGCCTACCGGGCGATGGGTCTGAAGCTCCAGCTCGAGCGAGTGGCGAGGATGCAGCCGCAAGCCGCGTCCGCCCCTGGGGGCGGCCCGCCGGCATCGGGGGTCTGGTCTCGCGACGGGGACCATTGGATCGTCGAGTACGCAGGCGTCGTCGTGCGCCTGTCCGACAGCAAGGGCCTGCGGTATCTCACCCGCCTCCTCCGCAACCCGAACCGCCGCTTCTATGCTCTCGAGCTGGCCGAGGAGGAGTCGGTGGGGGGAGACGCGGAACGGGCCCGGCAGGCAGTGAGGCGGGCGCTCGTTGGCGCTCTGGCGCGTCTCGCCGCCGCCCACCCGGTCTTGGGCGAGCACTTCAGGACGACGGTGCGGTCGGGGATGTACTCGTCGTACGACCCCGACCCCCGCGCACCCGTCGACTGGAAGGACTAGCTGGGAAGCCGGAGGAGGGTGCCCACCCGCCGGACGGTAGGTGGGCACCCCAACGGTCAACCGATCTCGATGTGGACGACCGGATCCTGCTTCTCACACAGGCAGTGGGCGTGCAGCCGGAACTCCCGACCGTCGGCGAGCGTGCCGCCGGCGTTGATCACGATCAGCTCTCCGGGGCGGAGCACTTCCTGGTAGGTGTCGGCGGTTCCGACGACGAGCGACGCCAGGCTCGAGAGCTCTCCGATCGTGAGCACACCGTCGCTCGCGGCCGCCTGCAGCTCCGACGTGGACGCGAACCAGATGGGGACGTCGCGTCCGCTCGTAACGGACTGCTTGGGAGCAGCGTCCTGGCCAGGACCGTTCTCCCAGACCTCCCGGCCCTCTACGGTCAGCGGGCAGGCAAAGGCCCGGGGCCCGGCGAAGAAGCGAAGCAGGTTGAAGTCGGCCGGCACGCAGGACGGCTGGCGGTAGAAGACCACCGCTGCCCACTCGTCGGTCGCGATGTCGTCCGAGGCCACCCGGGCGTAGGCCGGGACCCCCGGCGACTCTCCGGGGAACGTGAGGTTCTCCGCGGCCTGGGCGCTCTGACCCATGAGGCCGAAGGTGAGGGCGGTAGTGCCGACAATCAGCGCGGCACGGGCGCGGCGTCCTGTCCTTGTCTTCTTGTCCCGTCTCAACCCGAGCGTTTCCATAATCCGTCTCCTTTTTTGCCGTTGTCTGGCGAGCGGGAGGCGTGAGGAACCGGTGACCGGTCGTGAACTGGCCCGGCGGGTCCCGGCCCGACGGCGTCAGTCGACAGTGATCAGGGAGTAGGGATCCCAGGGCACCGGCGCGTGGGCGTGGCCGTGCACCTTCTTGGCGAGGGCGATGTACACCGGGACGTGCACGTAGGGCACCGCTGGCAGGATCTCCATGGCCATGCGGTTGGCCTGCTCGTAGAGGGGGCGGCGGCGCTCCTGGTCCGGCTCCGCCTCGGCCCGGGCCAGCAGATTGAAGAGCGCCGGGTTGTCGAACCCGAAGGTCGGCAACGGCCTCTTCAACCGCCCGAGGAAGGAGTCGGGGTCGCTCCGGTCGCCGTAGGTGGTCAGGAGCGAGAGCTGGGTGGACCCCGAGGAGACGGCCGCGAGATAGTCCGGCTGCAATGCCATGGGCTTGAGGGTGACCTGGAAGCCGGCCGCCTCGAGGTCGGCCTTGAACGCAGAAGCGATGCCCTCGGTGTCGACCCAGATGGGGTCCGTGACGCCCGTCGGATAGGCCAGCTCCACGCTGGGACGGGAGACGCCGGCCTGAGCGAGCAGCGCCCGAGCCCGGGCGGGGTCGTAGGCGTACTCGGGCACGTCGTCGGCGTACCCCCAGAGGGCCGGAGGGGTGAACTCCTTGGCGACGACGGCGCCCGGCGGGTACTTGGCCCGCAGCAGGGCCTCCCGGTTGAGCGCATGGGCGATGGCCTGGCGCACTTCGAGGC
>JBOGIC010000398.1:0-2962 GCA_050744985.1 Acidimicrobiales bacterium | reverse complement strand
CGGCGGGCACGGCGCTGCACCCGGAGATCGTGGAGGTCGACCGGGGGACGAGCTACGCGCCGGCGGTGAACGCCGGCGTGGCGAAGACCTCCGGCGACGTCGTCGTCGCGGCCCGCCCCGAGGTGACGTTCCACCAACAGTTCCTGCGGCGCGTGCGCATCGAGATGCCCAACCGCTGGGACCTGCTGGCCCCCGTCGTGCGGACGGGCGAGGCCCAGCCTCCGGTCGGCGTGACCAAGCGGGGCAAGGCCCACCGGCTGGTTCCCGACACGCTCCCCCGCCAGCCCCAGCAGGTACCGGGCGGCCACGGGGCGTGCATCATCATCCGCCGCGACGCGCTCGAGAAGCGGGTGGCTGCCGTCGGGGGGCTGTTCGAGGACGCGTACGAGACGGGCGGCGACCTCGACCTGTTCTGGTGGGCCGAGCGCACCGGGCTCGTGGTGCGGTTCGTCCCCAACCTCTACGTGGGCAGCGCCGTGGGCCAGGAGGTCATCGAAACCGCCGAGGAACGGCGCCGGTCGGAGGCCAACTACCGGGTGACGGTCCTCAAGCACGCCGACGTGAAGGACCTCACCGGCTGGGTCATCGGCGAGGCGACCTACCTCTCCGAGGACGTGACGACAGGCGGGCTTTCGGGATTCCGCCGCTACGTGGGCTCGTGGAAGGACTCGGTGCGTACCGTCCGGGCGATCAAGCGCAAGCGGGGCAAGCTGCGCACAGAAGGCTAGGAGGCGATGGACTGGCGGGCGAAGGCACTGTTGCAAGGTGCCTTCTCGCTGCTGCCGCGCGGCCATGACGTCAACTATCTGTTCCAGCGGCACATCACCCACGGCCTGCCCCTTCAAGAGCACAAGCTCGACGAGATGGTCGAGCTGGCGGGACATCATGCCGCGGCCCTCGCCCAGCGGGGCCGGGTGCCGCTGGGTGCGTGCCGCGCCTATGAGTTCGGGGCCGGCTGGGACCTCGGGATGCCGCTGCTGCTCTACTGCGCCGGCGTCAACCACCAGACCATCGTCGACATCCGCCCGCTCACGCGGGTCGACCTCGTCGCCGACCTTGCCCGCCGGCTCCGGAGCAAGGACCTTCCCGCCGCCTTCGTGCGCCGGCCCGAGGAGCCCGGCGGCGACGACCTCGACGGCTACCTCGCCCGGCACGGCATCAGCTACCGAGCCCCCCTCGACCGCAGCACCGGCCTGCCGGCGGGCTCCGTCGACGGCATCACGTCGACCAACACGCTCGAGCACATCCCGCCGGCCGACATCGCCGCCATCCTGCGCGAGTGCCGGCGCCTGCTGGCGCCCGGCGGCGTGATGAGCTTCCAGATCGACTACCAGGACCATTATTCGTATTTCGATCCGTCGATCTCGGTCTACAACTTCCTCCGCTACGACGACCGGCGCTGGCGGTTGTACAACCCGTCGCTGCATTTCCAGAACCGGCTGCGCCACCGCGACTACCTGGACCTGATCGCCGGCGCGGGCCTCGCGGTCGCCGAGGCGGAGACGGACGGCGGATCGGCCGACGAGATCGGTGTGGTGGCGGCCCTCCCGCCGGACGATCGGTTCGCGACCTACGGCGGCGCCGAGCTGGCGGTCAGGCGGTCGAGGCTCGTTCTCGTCCCGCGGCCCGAGGGGGCCTCCTCGGCATGACCGTCTCGACGGCTACCCCTGCCAGCCAGGCCCCGAGGAGGATCGCGTACGCCGGAACGGCGGCCATCCGCACGAGCGGTCCCGCCGGCTGCCGGGCGGCCGCGTCGAGCACGATGAGGCCTCCGACGGCGGCGACACCCGCCCATAGGGCAGTGGCGGGGTGGAGGGCGACGGTGACACCGCCGGCGCCGGCGGCCACCGCACCCATGGTCAGCGCCAGCCGTTGCCGCCCGTTCGGCCGTTCACCGGTCGCCCGCCAGAAGCGAACCTTGCTCCGCCCGAAGGCGAGGTACTGGCTCCACAGGCCGTGAAGGTCGGCGCGGGCCGTGTAGGGCACCCGGAGCCTTGGGTCCAGCCACACGGTCCGCCCGCTCGTCCGGTAGCGCTGGCAGAGCTCGAAGTCCTCGTTGGCGTCGAGCCGTTCGTCGTAGCCGCCGAGCGTGAGGAGCTCATCGCGCCGGAAGGCCCCGAGGTAGACGGTGTCGACCGCCCCGGCGTGCATACCGGTGCGATAGGCGGCGCCCCCGAGGGCCCACGGATTGGCGAGGGCGCGGGCGATGGCGCGGGCCCGCACCCCCGGACCGGCCGGGGTCGGGCACTGGAGCCCCCCGACCACGCCGGCGCCGGTGTTCTCCTGCAGCAGCTCGACGCAGCGGGCGACGTAGTCCGGCGGCACGACCGACCGGGCGTCGACCCTGCAGATCCACGGCGTGGACGAGGCGCGAACGGCGCGGTTCAGCCCGGCGCTGCGGGCGCCACCCGGATTGTCGACGATTCGGACCGACCGGATCGCCCCGGAGGGCGTGGTTTCCACCCGAGTGATGGCGTCGGCGGGGTCGACGGCGACGACGACCTCCAGCCCGGCCCGCAGCCCCTCCTGGGCGGCCAGCGCCGCGAAGGTGCGCTGCAGCCGGCCTGGCGGCTCGGACCACAACGTCATCACGACCGTGGCCTGGGTCGCCCGGACACCGTCGTCCTCCACTACGCCGCCACCTCGCGGACGGAGCGGCGGAAGGCGCGGTCATCCGCGGCCATCTTGTCCCCGGCCTTGCGTGAGATGGCGGTGCGTGCCCCTTCGTCACTCAGCTCTTCGAGGGCCCGGCGCCATGCGGCCACCGGTGCGTCGATCGGGAGGAGCCGCCCGGTGATGCCATCCTCGACCTGTTCGCCGATCCCCCCGACCGCGGTGGATACGACCACCGACCCGAGCGACTGCGCCAGCGCGACGGCGCCGCTCTGGGTGGCGTAGGAGTACGGCAGCAGCGTCGCCTGCGAGCTGGCGACGGCGGAGACGAGGGTGCCGCCGTCCACGA
>JBOGIC010000397.1:0-1983 GCA_050744985.1 Acidimicrobiales bacterium | reverse complement strand
GACGCAACTCCCCGGTGGCACGAGCTGCTCCAATCGCTGTGGCCGGGGACGCGGTCGGGTTCGGCTCCGACTCAGGACTGATCGGGCGCGGGCCCACGGCTCACGCCCCGACAGTGGGCCGCGCGGCTGAGCACGACCATCGTGCTGCACACGGCCAGTTGGAGGAACCACCACACGCCGATCCCGTGGTGGTGGCCCGACAGCGGGCAGGCGATTGTGAGCGCGATGGAGGCGCCGGCGGTGAACGTCGACCACGTCGTGGCGCTGGCGCGCCGGCGGGCCGCGGACACCTCTGTCACAACGAAGGCGACGAAGAAGACCAGCAGTATCGAGTTGGCGATGACGTTTGCCGCTCCGGCTGGCTCCGAGGGCGCCGGTTCGAGCGCCAGGTTGATGGCTACCGCAGCCGGCCACGCCACGGCCAGGAGCAGCGCCCATCGCCACGTGAGGCGCTCGACCACGGTGCCGCGAGGAGCTGGTCTCGACTGAGCGACCGCCGGCAACGCTTCGCCGGTCCCCGCGGCGACGCGCCGCGGCGAGACGGCCCGGCGGTTCACGACGCCGCCCAGCGGCGGGCCTCGTGCTTGAGCAGGATGCGCTCGATCACGGTGCGCGCACTACGTTCTTCTCGTCGTCGTCGAGGCGGGCCAGGGCCTCGAACTGCATGCGCAGGTCGTCGTCGGGACCTCGCTCTGCCTCGTCGAACGCCAGCGCATCAGTGCTCACCGACAGGGCGACGGCGATGCTGCGCAGCACGTCGAGGGTGGGCTGGGACCCGCCCGCCTCATAGCGGCGCACCTGGGACACGTGGATACCCACGCGGTCGGCCAGGGCCTGCTGCGTCAGGCCCCGTTCCCGGCGGATGGCGGCGAGGCGGTGGGCGAAGTCCATGGCTGCGAGGTCGATGACCGCTGCCGGTAAGCCCACCCTCCTTCGCTGCTTGACATGACATAGCAGAAACAGTATGTGTAACTGACTAAGCCTCGATGGGCTACTCGGTTGAGATCGCCTCGAGGACGTTGAGGCGGGCGGCGCGGCGGCTGGGGAGGACGGCGGCGAGGACACCGGCCAGAGCGGCCAGGACGACGACCACGATCAGGCTGCCGAACGGGATGCGGAAGCGGTCGATCCCCTCGTCGGCGAGGGCCCGCACCAGCGACCAGCCGAACAGGAGGCCGATGGCCAGGCCGAGCACGGTGCCCTGGAGGGCGATGATCACCGACTCCCAGCGGATCGTCGACTTCAGCTGCCGGCGGGTCATGCCGACGGCGCGCAGCAGCCCCAATTCGTGGATGCGCTCGAAGATCGACAGCGCCAGGGTGTTGCCGATGCCAAGAAGGGCGATGAAGATCGCCAGGGCCAAGAGGGTGTACACGAGGGCGAGGAGCTGGTTGACCTGCGCCGCCTGCGCCTCCTTGAACTCCGACTGGTTCTGCACCTCGGCGCCCGGGTAGTCCTGGGTCACCCGCTCGATGGCCGCCAATGCCACCGCTTCGGGCACGCCCGGCGCCTTCTTGACGAGCACCTGCCAGTCGTAGACGGCGGCGACGTTGGCGTCGTAGGTCTCGTAGCCGATGAACCAGTCCCCCAGCGGCTGGTTCTCGCCGTAGATGAGCCCGACTCGCAGCATCTGGGGCCCGGTGTCACGGAACACCACGGGGATCTCCTCGCCGAGGGCGAGATCCTTGTCCCGGGCGGTGTCCTCGAACACTGCGATCTGGCCCGGGCCGAGCTGCGCGGGCACGCCTTCTATCGGCTGGACGTCGATGATCTCGAATGCCGTGGCGCGGTCGATGCCGGCGATCCTTGTGACACTGCCCCCCACCTTGGCCGGCACGCTGCGCAGCCCCGTCGCAGCGTCGACCTCGGGGAGGGTGTTGAGCTGGGCGGCCAGTGAGGGGTCGAGACCGCCCACGAAGCCCGAGCCGGAGTCGATGACGAAGTCGCCGGTGAACGCCCGGTCGATGGCGGCGTTGATCGACT
>JBOGIC010000396.1:0-2725 GCA_050744985.1 Acidimicrobiales bacterium | reverse complement strand
GGCCGAGCCGAAGACGGGCACGACGGGCCGGGCCGGGTCGTCGTCGGCGGCCGGATCGAGCCCGTCGCCGTCGGCGCCCGGCGCCAGCTCCGACCGGTACAGCTGGAACCGGCCGCGTGCGCGTTCGGCCGGCGGCAGGACCTGCAGGCAGGTTGTCCACCATCCGGTCTCGATGGTCTCGGTGAAGGCCCCGGGCAGGCCGGC
Source organism: Acidimicrobiales bacterium (assembly GCA_050744985.1). Classification (GTDB taxonomy): domain Bacteria; phylum Actinomycetota; class Acidimicrobiia; order Acidimicrobiales; family AC-14; genus JBOGIC01. The sequence goes on along the minus strand of JBOGIC010000396.1, from coordinate 2,521 downwards.
CGACCGCATCGACGCGGCTTGGGCGGCCCAGTCGTAGGCGAGGGGCACCAGCTCGGCGTCCGCCCGACCGGCGGCGAAGTCGAGCACCGCGTACCAGACCTCGCGCCGGCCGTCGTTGGCCGGCCGCCCGATCACGCCCACATTGACGACGAGCGTGCCGTCGACGCGGCGCTGCCAGGGCAGGCCCGAATGCGTGCACAGGATCACGCCCGCCCCGCTCGCCGCGACCCTCCGTCGCACCTCCTCGTCCGGGAGCGACTCCCAGAAGAAGTCGTTGAGGCCGAGGGGCGACCCGTGGACGAGGTGCACCTCGACGCCGTCGATGACCTCGCGCCGCTCGGTCGGCAGCGTGCGCATCCACGCCGCGAACCCGGTGCTGGTGTGGGCCCGGGTGAAGTCGTAGGCGGTCTGGGCGAACTCGTTGTCGATGGGGTCGCGGTAGCCGCAGCCACAGTCGAGGTCGCCGCGCCCGATCGCCACGTCGTAGTTGCCGGCGATGCATTCGACCCCGCCGGCGCGCAGCAGGTCCCACAGCGCGTCGGGCTCCGCGCCGAACCCGCCGAGGTCGCCGAGGCAGAAGATCCGCTCGCACCCGCGCTGGGCAACGTCGTCGAGCAGGGCACGGAGGGCGTATGGGTTCGAGTACGGCCCGCCGAACACGGCCACGCGGGTCACGGCGTGCAGGGTACCCGGACGGTCAGGACCAGGGACTCTGCGGGCGTTCCTGCCTGACCCCGTCGATCACGAGGTCGACGCGCTCGTTGAAGAAACAGATGAGCCCGGCGATGCGCGGGCACTCCGGGATCGGCTCCGCGTACGACCACGCGATGTCGTCGTGCACCTCGCCGCCGGCGTGCACCGACCAGTACCGCGCCGTGCCCTTGTACGGGCACCGGGTGACGGTGTCGGTCGGCACGAGCCGGTCCATGCGCACGTCCTCGGCCGGGAGGTACCAACGCGTCGGCAGGTGGGTCTCGAACAGGGCGTGGGCGCGGCTCGACTCGGCGATCACCTCACCCGCCACCTCGACCCGCACCCGGCGTTCGCTGGGGACGGTGTCCACGCGCTTGGTCGGGTCCCGCGCGTGCACGTGCACCTCCATCGCCTCTTCGAACCACCGGAGCCGGCCGTCCCAGGTGAAGGTCCAGTAGCCGTCGAGCGCAGCGAGGGCCCTGGGCGGGTCTCGGAACCGTGACGCCACGCCGGGCCACACCTCACCGCCGACCAGGAGGTCGTACGAACCCGGCTCCGACGGCCGGAACAGGTCGGTGCGGACGTCCCGCTCCGGAAAGCAGTAGGTCGGCAGCTTCCCGGGCCCATACCACACCAGCAGCAGCGCATCGCGGGTGTCGGCGACCCAGGTGTCCGCGGCTCGGACCCGGACCCACCGCGCGCTCGGCTCGACGTGGGGCTCCGGTAGCCCGGGGAAGAGGCCCTTGACGTTGGTCACTCATCCCAACGTACGAGGGCAGCCGAGCGTGCGCTGGTACACAATGGGGGGGCAACAATGAAACGGCGGTGATGAGCACGAACGTCCTCGAGGAGATCGCCGGCTTCGCCCGGCGGCTGACCGGCGCGAGCCGGGCGGCGGTCGTCGTGCTGGGCGCCGATCGGCGTCCCCTTGACGTGATCACCAGCGGCGCGGGCTCGGGGCCACCCGGACCCGACGCGGTGCGCCTCGTGGTCAACAGCCCCGGCCCCGCCCGGCCCGGCGCCGGAATCCTCGGCGTGCGGGTCGTCGGCCCCGACGAGGTCTGCGGCGCGCTGGTCGTCTCACGCAAGAAGTCGGGCGGCGAGTTCACCGACGCCGACGCCGAGCAGCTCCTGGCCCTCGGCGACGTCGCCGCCGCGGCGATCCACCAGATGCGACTGCTGCACGAGGGCCAGCACCAGGAACGGGCTCTGATGGCGCTGCTCGAGATGGGCCAGGAGCTGATGCCGACGCCCGACGCCACGGCGGGCCTGCGCGACATCGTGCGGCACGCGCTGAATCTGACCGAGGCCGATCTCGCCATCGTCGCCGTGCCGACCGACGACGACCCCGAGACCCTCGTCGTGCTCGTCGCCGAGGGCGACTTGGGCCGGCGCATCGCAGGCGCCCGGTTCCCGGTGGCCGGCTCGCTGTCCGGGGAGGTGCTGCGTACGGAGAAGCGCCTCGTCTTGTCGGACGTGACCGAGGAGCCCCGCGCCCACCAGGCGCTCGTCCGCCAGGCCGGGACGGGCCCCGCCGCCCTCGTACCGCTGTTCGAGAACGGGGTCGCCTTCGGCACCCTGTGCGTGGCCCGGGCCAAGGGATCGGCGCCGTTCGAGGACTTCGAGTTCCAGCTCCTCGACTTCTTCGCCTCCCACGCCAGCCTCACGCTCGAGCGGGCGCGCCGCCACCAGGACCTCGAGCGCCTGGCCGTCCTCGAGGACGAGGAGCGGATCGCCCGCGACCTGCACGACACGGTGATCCAGCGCCTGTTCGCCACCGGCATGCTGCTGCAGGGCGTGCAGCGGCATGTGCAGGACCCGGCGGTGG
>JBOGIC010000395.1:0-4503 GCA_050744985.1 Acidimicrobiales bacterium | reverse complement strand
CGTCGGCCCGGCCGTAGTCGAACACCGGCTCGCAGCGCATCTGCAGCTCGACCGTGCCGCTCACGCACTTCACCGTGCGCAACAGGCAGTGCTCGGCCTCGGTGTCGCCCGGCGACCGGCGGTAGGTACTGGACCGGCGGTTCGTCTCGTACCACTCGCCGATGCACAGCGCGTCCCGGACGATCAGCCACCCGGTGCGGGTCTGCCACGTGGTCTCGAGCACGAGGGTGCCAGGGACGTAGCGCCGCCCGGCCGGCACCTGCACCTCGCTCGGCCCGAGCCGGAAACCGCCGGCCCCCCGGTCGAGGACGGCCCCGAACACGCTCGGGCTGTCGGGTCGCGGGACGCACAGCCACTCCACGTTGCCGGTCGGCGCGACGAGGGCGTTGACCTCGCAGTCGGAGAGGAAGGCGTACTGCCCGATCGGGGGGAACGGGCTTCGGCCCGCGTAGCCGTCCTGCACGGGAGTCGATCGTAGGTCGTTTAGTGTTGGAACGTGGCTGAAGAAGACCCCTCTGATCCGACCATCTCGGCGGTCGTCTCGATCCTGCCTAAGGACAAGCGGGCGACGAACACGCCCGAGAGCGGCGTCCCCCTGTCCGAAGACCTGCGCGCCATCGGCCTGGCGAAGTCCCGGCTGACCAGCGCCGGCTTCGAGGTGCATGCGCCGTTCACCGGGAAGTTCTCGATCGGCGCCAAGAGGACGGTGTTCGAGGAGTTCTTCGGCGAGACGGTCGTCGTGGACGACGCGCAGCTCGGGCGGTCGGTCACGGTCGAGTCCGGCGGCTACGAGCTCCCGCTCGACAAGCTGCCCGACGACCTGCGCGGCCTCCTGGCGTCGGTGGCGTTCGTGCCGCCGCCCGACTTCGCCAACCCGTTCGGCACGTAGGAGTCCCGGTGCCCGGTTACGCCGGGAGCACCACCGTCTTGATGCGGGTGCACTCGTCGATGGAGTAGCCCAGCCCTTCGCGGCCGATGCCCGAGTCGGGCTTCGCTCCCCCGAACGGGAAGTGCCCCACGCCGTGGGCCGGCGCGTCGTTGACGTGCACCATCCCGCACTCCAGCGCGCCCGCGGCGCGCCACGCCCGGTCGATGCTGGTCGTGAACACGGCCGAGTCCAGCCCGTAGCGGGAGCGGTTGGCGATGTCGAGGGCGGCGTCGAGATCGGCCACCGGGACGACGGCCAGCACGGGCCCGAACGTCTCCTCCCAGACGATCTCGGCCTCCAGCGGCACGTCGACGAGAACGGCGGGCTCGACGTAGGCGTCCTCCCGCTGGCCGCCCCGAACGAGGCGTGCCCCCGTCTCGACGGCCTCGTCGACGAGTTCCTTGACTCGCTCGGCGGCCGCCGCGTCGACCAGGGGGCCGACCTTGACTCCGTCGGCGCGGGGGTCGCCCATCGGCCAGGCCGATGCCTCGTCCGTCGCGCGCTCGACGTACTCGTCGTACACGGCCCGCTCGACCAGCACCCGGCTGATGGCGTCACAGCGCTGGCCGGCGTTCTTGAACGCGCCCTGCGCCGTCTTCGTCACCGCCGCGTCGATGTCGGCATCGGCGAGCACGATCGCCGCGGCATTGCCCCCCAACTCGAGGTGCAGTGGCTTGGGGCTCGCCCGCTGCGCGATCCGCCGGCCCACGGCGCTCGAGCCGGTGAACGACACCATGGAGACGTCGTCGTGGCCGGCGAGCAGGTCGCCGATCTCCCCGCCCGACCCGGTGATGAGGTTCAGCGCGCCGGCGGGCACGCCCGCCTCCTCGAGCACCCTCGTGAACAGCAGGAGCGCGATCGGGTCGGCGGACGGCGCCTTGGCCACCACCGTGTTCCCGGCGACCAGGGCGGGGATGACCTTCGACGCGGCGAGGAACAGGGGGTAGTTGAACGGCCCGATGGCCGCGACCGTGCCGAGCGGCTCGCGCAACACGATGCCCGACTTTCCCTGCGTGTCGCGGATCCAGTCGCCCGGCACGAACTCGCCGAAGATCTTGCGGACCTCCTCGCGGGCCAGGCCCAGCCGCTCCTTCGTGGCGCCCGCCTCCGACCGGGCCTGCTCGGGGGTCTTGCCCAGGTCGGCGACGATCACGTCGACGAAGGCGTCGAGGTGGTCGGCGATGAGGTCCGCCGCCCGTTCCAAGACCTCGAGCCGCTCGTGGGCGGGAACGCCGCGCCAGGCCGGTCGGGCGGCGGTCGCGGCGGCGATGGCGGCCCGTACGTCGTCCTCGGTCGCCTTCTGCGCCCGGGCGATGACGCTGCCGTCGATCGGCGACCGGACCTCGAATGTGTCCGCCCCGTCTCCGGACGCCTCCCGCCACGTGCCGTCCACCAGCAGTCCCAGCGTAGGTACGCCGTCCGCCTCCGAGAGGCCGGCGGGGCCCAGCAGGTCGGGGAGATCGATCGTGACGGGTTCGCTCAGTCGCGGCGCGGTGTCGAGGAGTGCCATGGGATGTACCTACCCCTCCGGATGGTTCGGGCTACCCGGCGCCGGGCGGGTCTTCGCGGACCACCTCGATCTTCTCGACGGGCGGAGGCGGCGTCATCGAGCGCGTGCCCTCACCGACGAGCTTGATCGACTGGCTGACGAGGTCCTCGGCCATGTCCAGCACGACGCGGGCCGCCGCGATCAGCTCCGACGCGGCCGCCTGCAGGTGGGCCAGCGCATCCTGGGGCCGCTCGTCGGTCACGGTGCCGTCGCCGGTGCCGTCGCCGGTGCCGTTGCCGGCGGGTCGAAGGTGATCTCCAGGCGGTCGCCGACCAGCCTCGCCCCGGCGGAGGGACGGTGGCGCAGGGAGTCGGGCAGCAGCAGGGCCCGGCGCCACGCGCCGACCCGCACGAGCAGCTCGCCGTCGCGCCGGCCCACGTCGAGGTCCTCCGGCTCGGCGAACGGCAGCTGCATCGACAGCACGCGCCGGCCGCCGTCCGCCACCGACACCCGGAGCGGCTCGGCGTGGTGCAGCATCGCCGCCGGGTCGGTTTCGCCGTACAGCTCGCCGGCGAGGCGTTGGAGCCGGGTCATGCCCAGCACCTCCTCCGGAGCCAGCTCGGCCCGGAGCAGCGGGAGGGGCGCGAACGCGGCGCGGATCGTCTCGAGCATCCGGCCGTGGGTCTGGCGCCACTGCGCGAACCACGGGTCGTGCACGGCCTCGGGCAACACCCGGTTCACCACCACGGCGTCGGTGAGGTAGCCGAACAACGAGAGGTACGTGTAGGTGCGCCGCGCTTCGGCGACGACCATGCGCTCGGGGTTGATGACGAGCCGGGTGGAGGTGGTGGTCGTGTCGGCCAGCACCTGGCGCACGCCCTCGAGCTGGTCGGCGAACCGCACGGAGGCATTGAACACGTCCTCGCCCGGCATGGGCAGCGAGCTGACCCGGGACAGCACGGGCCGCACGGCGCCGGCGACGGCCCGCCCCACGGGGAACAGCCGTGAGATGTACCGGCTCAGGATCTCCGGCAGCGACAGCAGCCGGATGGTCTCCGCCGTCGGGCCGCAGTCCACAACGACCACGTCCCACGCGCCGCTGCGGGCGTGCTCGTGCAGATCGACGAGGGCGAACACCTCGTCCAGCCCCGGAACCACGGCCAGTTCCTCCGAGCTGACGGCGTCGAGGCCGACCCAGCCCAGCACGTCGGTCAGGTAGCCGCGCAGCTCCGTCCACCCCTGCTCCAGCCGGCGCTGGGAATCGAGCTGCTGGCCCCACAGCGACCCTCCTATCTCGGCCGGCTCGGGACCGAGCGCGACGTCGAAGGCGTCGGCCAGCGAGTGGGCCGGGTCGGTCGACATGACGATCGTGCGCAGGCCCCGCGACGCGCACGCCACTGCGGTCGCGGCCGCGACCGTCGTCTTCCCGACTCCCCCCTTGCCCGTGAACAGCAGGACACGCGTCACCTGCGCGCAGGCTACCGGCGGGCGAAGGTGCCGTAGCGAGCGGCCCACAGGCCGCACAGCCCGATGCCGTAGACGGGCACCAGCGTGCCGGCGGCCAGGCTGCTGTACGGCCGGGCGATCGCGGTGGCGAGGGCCAGCACGACCTGCACCCCGAGCGCGCCCAGCAGGTGCCGCTTCACGGCGCGGGGGGCGGTCTCGCCCGTGAGGAAGAACACGTCGGCGACGCTGATCGCCTCGGTGCGGCTGCGGGCCACCGCCCGGAGGAAGGCGACCACGAACGCGAGGCAGCCCGCCGCGAACAGGGTGATCGCCACCACGAAGGCGGGAACCTCCGCCGCCGGTTCGGGGTACGCCGCGGCGGCAACGGCGGTGATGCCGAAGGCGGCGGTTCCCCACCAGGCCGCCCGGACGATGCCCCCACCGGCCGCCCCGTTCATTCGAGCGCGGCGAGGGCGGCGTCGAGACGCCGCGCCAAGCGGTCGTAGGCGAACGCTTCTTCGGCCCGGCGCCGGCTCGCCTCGCCCATCCTCCGGCGGAGGTCGGGGTCGTCGAGGAGTACCCGCAGGGCGGCGGCGACGGCGGCGGGGTCCCTGGGAGCGCGCACCACGAAGCCCGTCTC
>JBOGIC010000394.1:0-2945 GCA_050744985.1 Acidimicrobiales bacterium | reverse complement strand
GCCGGGCGGCGGGCGCGGTCCTCCACGGCGAGCCGGATGGCGGTGCGGCTCTCCCCGTCGATCTCGATGTCGGCGAACGTCGGGATGCAGATGAGGTCGATGTTGGACGGGGCGACGAACCCTCGCGCGATCGCGATCGCCTTGATCGCCTGGTTGAGTGCCCCCGCCCCAACGACCTGCACCTCCACGGCACCGGACTGCCGCAGCACGCCGGCCAGCGCGCCGGCGACCGCGTTCGGGTTCGATTTGCTGGAAACCTTCAGGACTTCAACCATGCTCCCCCCACTTCGGGGTTTCCCCCAACCGGGACGGGCCCACGTGCGGTGTCGGGTGAGCCCAATTGGTGTCTCCGTATCCGTTCGACAGGGTAGCGGCAGACTCCTGCTCGGCCCGTTTACGCCCCGCTAACGACCCGTTTACGCGCACCCGGGTAGAACCGGCAGGAACGGTGTGACCAAGGAGGATCTTTCGTGCCCAAGCGCCATGCGCCTGTGTGGGGAGCATTGGCGGGTGTCTCGCTGTGCGCGGTCGTGCTTGCCGCCTGCGGGGGGTCGTCCGACGACTCCCAGCAGACGACCGGGACCACCCAGCCGGCCATCCAGTTCCCCGCGACGCTGACCACGATCGCCCCCGCCCTCACCGGCGGCTCCGAAGCAAACGCCGCACCCCGCTGGGAGCAGCTCCGGGTGGTGACGGGCAACAGCAGCCAGGACATCCCCGTCACGATCAGCCCGCGGGCCATCCAGTGGCGCGTCAAGTGGACGTGCGACGGAGGCAACTTCGTCATCAACTCCACCCCGCCGCCGATCCGGCCGGGACCGCTCGTCACCAGCAACTGCCCCGGTGGCGGCGAGGGGTTCGACCGCAAGACCGGTGACATCAAGCTGTCGATCCAGGCGTCTGGGCCCTGGAAGGCCACCGTCGAGCAGCAGGTCGACACCCCGCTGGACGAACCACCGTTGCCCGAGATGGCCTCGGCCCAGGTGCTCAGCCGGGGCGATTTCTACAACGTCGAGAAGACCGGGAAGGGCACGGTGATCCTGTACCAGCTGGCCGACGGCCGCAAAGCCTTGCGCATCGAGCCGGGCTTCGAGGTCCTGAACGACCCCGACCTGGTGATCTGGTTGAGCGAGGCGCAGAACCCGAAGACGAGCAAGGCGATGTCCGACGCACCCCACGTCGAGCTGCAGGCGCTGAAGTCGACACGCGGCTCGCAGAACTACATCATCCCCGACAACCTGGGGATCAGCACCATTCGCTCGGTCGGCATGTACTGCGTCCCGGTCCCGTCGATCTACATCGCGGCGGCGCTGTCATGAGCCGCCGTACCGTGGTGGTGTCCGTGTTCGTCGCGCTGGCCTTGATGGCGGCGGCGTGCGGGAGTAACGACCAGTCCGCCAACCTGCCCGCCGGCGCCGAGCCCAAGGCCGGGGACTGGAAAACGTGGGTGCTGGACTCGGCGTCGTCGGTCTCGGTGCCGAAGCCCCCGACCGGGCAGCAGGCCCAGGCCGAGCAGCAGGAGGTCGTCCAGCTCGCCGGCCAGCGCACGCCGCAGGTGCAGGAGATGGTCAAGCGCTGGAGCAGCGACCTGGCCCTCAAGCCGTGGCTCGACCTCAACATGGAGCTCGTGGCCCACGGGGTGAAGGACCCGCCGCTCGCGTCCCGCGGCTACGCGCTGACGACGATCGCCGTCTACGACGCCGTCGTGTCGGCCTACCACTGGAAGTACGAGTACGACCGGGCGGCGCCAACTGGCGTCGAGACCCTGGACACGCCCGGCCCCGACCCGTCGTACCCGTCCGAGCACGCCGCCATCGCCGGCGCCGCCTCCCGCGTGCTCGAGTACATCTTCCCGGAGGAGCCCGTCGGCATATTCGACGATCTGGCCAAGCAGTCGGCGGAGTCCCGGGTGCAGGCGGGCGTGAACTTCCGCAGCGACGTGGACGCCGGCCTGGCGCTGGGGCGCTCGGTGGCCGACAAGGTCATCGCCCGGGCCAAGACCGACGGCTCCACGGCCAAGTGGGACGGCAAGCGCCCCGCCGGGATCGGCGGAGGGCCGCAGTACTGGGAGCCGCCGCCCGGCAGCATCCAGCCGCCCACCCAGCCGCTGGCCGGCACGTGGAAGACCTGGGTGCTCACGTCGGCGAGCCAGTACCGGCCCCCGGCGCCGGCCCCCTACGGCTCGCCCGAGCTGAAGGCGGCGGCCGAGGAGGTCATGAGGGTCAAGGCGAACCTCACGCCCGACCAGGGGAACATCGCCAAGTTCTGGGCCGGCGGCGCCGGGAGCGCGCTGCCCCCCGGCCTCTGGAACCAGGTCGCCCTCGTCTACGCCGCCGGCGCCAAGATGGACACGCCCCGCTCGGCCCGGCTCTTCGCGTCCCTGAACGCCGGCCTCAACGACGCCGCCCTGGCCGTCTGGGACACCAAGTTCACGTACTGGAGCCCGCGGCCCCTCAACGTGATCCGTGACTCAGGCCTCGATCCGACGTGGACATCGTTCATCCCCACGCCGACCTTCCCGTCCTACACGTCCGGCCACGCCGGCTACTCGGGCGCCGCAGCCGTCGTGATGTCGTACTTCTTCCCGGCCGACGCCAAGGTCTTCGAGGACAAGGCCCAGGAGGCCGCCATGTCACGGCTGTACGGCGGCATCCACTTCAAGGCCGACAACGACGTCGGTATCGAGCTGGGCCACAAGGTCGGCAACGCCGTCATCGAGCGTCTCAAGAAAGACGGTGCCGGCGTTTGATTCGGAGGGTGTAGTTACTTGCTCGGCGCGGGCAGCGGGAAGCTCGGGAGGTTGGGCGGGACCGGGATGGGGACCGGCGGCGCCGGGACGTTCGGCGGGGCCGGCAGCCCGCCGGGGCCGATCACGATGCGGCTGGGGTCGATCGTCGGCGCGCTGACGCCGGCCGTCTCGCCCGCGCCGGTCGACGGCGCGGTCG
>JBOGIC010000393.1:0-3841 GCA_050744985.1 Acidimicrobiales bacterium | reverse complement strand
GCCCGCCACGGCGTTCAGGCCACGCGGGCCGGATCGACGTCGTCGCCTGCGACCACGCCGCGCTGGACGTGACCGACCGCGACCGGGTGCAGCAGGTGATCGGCGCCGCCGCCCCCGATGCCGTCGTGCACGCCGCGGCCTGGACCGACGTGGACGGCTGCGAGCGCGAGCCCGACCGCGCCTTCGCCGCCAACGCCCTCGGCACCCGTCACGTCGTCGAGGCGGCCCGCCGCTGCGGCGCCCGGGTCTGCTACATCTCGACCGACTACGTCTTCGACGGGGCGAGCGAGCAGCCGTACCACGAGTGGTACGCCCCCAATCCGCTCTCGGTGTACGGCCGGTCGAAGCTCGGGGGTGAGACGGAGCTGGCGACGGTGGGGGTCGCCGGTGACACGGTCGTGCGCACGTCATGGGTCTGCGGGCGCCACGGCCGCAACTTCGTCAAGACGGTGCTCGCCCGGGTCGGCGCCGGCGAACCGATGCGGGTCGTCGACGATCAGCACGGCTGCCCCACGTTCGCCGACGACCTCGCCGCGATGATCCGCCGCCTGGTCGTCGCCCGCGTGTCGGGCGTGTTCCACGTGACCAACCAGGGCCCGACCACCTGGTACCGATTCGCGCGCGACATCGCCGAGGTCGCGGGCCTCGATGCGCGCCTGGTCACGCCCATCACCACCGCCCAGATGGACCCGCCCCGGCCGGCGCCGAGGCCCCGGAACTCCGTACTCGACAACGCCGCGCTCCGCCTGTCCGGCCTGCCCCTGCTGCCTGACCACCATGAGCCACTGGAGCGGTTGGTCAAGGAACTGCTGACATAGGGGGGACATGAGCCGGATCGCCGTCGTCGGCGCGGGGTACGTGGGCCTCACCGCCGCCGCCTGTTTCTCGCACCTGGGCCACAACGTCCTGTGCGCCGACATCGACCCCGACCGGGTCGAGCAGCTGTCGCGCGGCGACGTGCCGATCCTCGAGGCCGGGCTGCCGGAGCTGGTGCACGAGGGCCTGGCCGGGCGCCGTCTGTCGTTCGTCGAAGGTGCCAAGCGAGCCGCCTCGAGCTGTGAGTTCGTCTATCTGTGCGTCCCGACGCCGCAGGGGCCGGACGGCGCCGCCGACCTGTCGTACCTCCGGGCGGCGGCCGCGGAGATCGGCCCCGTGCTGGCACCCGACTCGATCGTCGTCAACAAGTCGACAGTGCCAGTCGGCTCGACGTGCGTCGTGGAGGAGCACCTGCAGCGCGACGACGTGGCGGTCGTGTCCAACCCGGAGTTCCTCCGCGAGGGCACCGCCGTGCACGACTTCCTGCACCCCGACCGCATCGTGATCGGGACGGAGAACCAGCTGGCGGCGGCCCGCGTCGGCGAGCTGTACCGGGGCATCCAGGCGCCGGTCATCGTGACCGACCCGGCCTCGGCCGAGATGATCAAGTACGCGTCGAACGCGTTCCTCGCCGCCAAGGTCTCGTTCGTGAACGCCGTCGCCAACGTCTGCGACGGCGTCGGCGCCGACGTGCGGGACGTGCTGCTCGGCATGGGGTACGACCGCCGCATCGGCTTCGAGTTCCTCAAGCCCGGCCCCGGCTACGGCGGTTCGTGCTTCCCCAAGGACGTGAGCGCGCTCATCCGCATCGCCGGCGACGCCGGCTACGAGTTCGGCCTCCTGCGGGGTGTGGTGGCCGTCAACGAGGACCAGTTCAACCTGATCACGCGCAAGGTCGAGCAGATGGCCGGTGGGTCCCTCGACGGCGTGGCGGTGGCCGTGTGGGGCCTCACGTTCAAGGCACGCACCGACGACCTGCGCCAGTCGCCGGCGCTGGAGGTGATCGGGCGCCTGCGCGACCGGGGCGCGCGGGTGAGGGCGTACGACCCCGCGGTCAGCCGCCCGATGGACGGGATCGAGGTCGCCCCCGACGCGTACGCCGCCTGCGAGGGCGCCGCCGTACTGGCGGTGCTGACCGAGTGGGAGGAGTTCCGCCGGCTCGATTTCACCAAGGTGGCGAGCCTCCTGGCGGCGCCGAGGATCGTCGACGGTCGCAACCTCCTCGACCCGGTGGCCGTCCGACGGCTGGGCTTCGAGTACACCGGAGTCGGCCGCTGATGCGAGTCGTCGTGACGGGTGGGGCGGGGTTCATCGGATCGCATCTGTGCCGGGAGTTGCTCGCGCGTGGCGATTCGGTCGTGGCCGTCGACAACCTGCTCACCGGGGCCATCACCAACCTCGACGAGCTGTTCGGGAACCCGGCGTTCACGTTCCTCCACCACGACGTCAGCACCTACGTGCACGTGCCCGGGGACGTGGACGCCGTGCTGCACTTCGCCAGCCCGGCCTCGCCGGCCGACTTCGAGCGGATCCCGATCCCGATCCTGAAGGTAGGGAGCCTCGGCACCCACAAGACGCTCGGCCTGGCCAAGGACAAGGGCGCCCGGTACCTGCTGGCCTCGACCAGCGAGGTCTACGGCGACCCGAAGGTCCACCCCCAGACCGAGGACTACTGGGGCAATGTCAACCCGATCGGCCCCCGGGGCGTCTACGACGAGGCCAAGCGCTTCGCCGAGGCCATGACGATGGCGTACCACCGCTATCACGACGTCGATGTGAGAATCGTTCGCATTTTTAACACCTATGGGCCCTCGATGAGAGCCGACGACGGGCGGGCCGTGTCGAACTTCCTCGTGCAGGCGCTGGCGGGGCGGCCGCTCACCGTCTACGGCGACGGCGCCCAGACGCGCAGCTTCTGCTACGTCGACGACGAGGTGCGGGGGATCCTCGCCCTCCTGGACAGCGACTACGTCGGTCCGGTGAACATCGGCAACCCCCACGAGTTCACGATCCTCGAGCTGGCCAAGGCCGTGCTCGACGTCACCGGCTCGGCGTCGGAGATCGTGTTCGAGCCGCTGCCGGTCGACGACCCGACGCAGCGCCGGCCCGACATCTCCCTCGCCCGGAAGGTGCTCGGCTGGGATCCGGTCGTCGATCTGCAAACCGGCCTCGCCCGCACCGCCGATTGGTTCCGGCGTGACTGAGCTCGACACCGCCGAGCCCGAGGAGCGCGACGACCGGCCGGCGCCGTACAAGACCCTGTCGGTGATCGTGCCCGTGTTCAACGAGCGCAACACCGTGGCCGAGATCGTCCGCCGCATGCGCCGGGTCGAGCTGCCCGTCGAGGTCGAGATCGTGATGGTCGACGACGCCTCCTCCGACGGCACGGCCCAGATCCTGCGGGCGATCGAGGACTCGACCGTGCAGGTCGTGCACCACCCCGCGAACCACGGCAAGGGCGCGGCGATCCGGACGGGGCTCGGCTACGCCCGGGGCGATCTGGTGCTGATCCAGGACGCCGATCTCGAGTACGACCCGGACGACTGGCCGAAGCTGCTGGCGCCGGTGCTGAAGGGCAAGGCCGAGGTCGTCTACGGCAGCCGGTTCACCGGCGAGCGGCGCAACATGCTGTTCACCCACTGGCTCGGAAACCGCTTCTTGTCGCTCGTCACCAATGTGCTGTACAACACCACCCTCTCGGACATGGAGACCTGTTACAAGCTCTTCGACCGGCGGGCCCTCGACGGGATCGCCATCGCGTCCGACGGCTTCGACTTCGAGCCCGAGGTCACCGCCAAGCTGCTCCGCAAGGGCATCAGGATCTACGAGGTGCCCATCTCCTACGCTGGGCGCGAGTACGACGAGGGGAAGAAGATCACGTGGAAGGACGGGTTCCGCGCCCTGTGGACGCTCGTGCGCTACCGGTTCTGGAGACCGTGAGCAACCACGGCGTTCAGGCCACGCAGGCCGGCCACGGCGTTCAGGCCACGCAGGCCGGCCACGGCGTTCAGGCCACGCAGGCCGG
>JBOGIC010000392.1:0-3162 GCA_050744985.1 Acidimicrobiales bacterium | reverse complement strand
GTGCTGCTCGTCGTCGTCGCGGTGGTCGGCGGGGCCTTCGCCTTGATGGCGGCCGACCGCCGGCGGAAGGCGGCGGCGGCCGCAGCGGCCCGGCGGGCGCGGCAGTCGAAGGGGAAGGGGAAGCGCCGGTCCTAACGGTTGCGCAAAGGCGCGCGCGACACTGCGTTGGTGGATGAGAGCCGCCCACTGTACGGATCGGAGGGCATTCCGGTCCCGGCCAACGGCAACTTCCAGGGCCGCGGCGCCCGAGGCACGCCGCGCCGGTTCGCCCGCGACGCGGCCGAGCAGTTCGAGCAGCACTGGTCGTCGGTCAGCCGGTACGACCGGAAGGCCCGCGTCGTCGATGTCACCGGGCTCACGCCGACGGGCACGGTGCGGATCCGCCTGGAAGTCGTGGACGACCAGCCGTTCGCCTACCAGCCGGGCAGCTTCGTCGGCATCGAGGGCTACCTCGAAGTCGGCTACCGCCGCAGCCCGTACTGCATCATGTCGCCGCCGTCCGACGGCCGGCGCTTCGACCTGGCGGTGCGGGTGGTTCCCGAGGGGCCGCTGTCGAAGCACCTGGCGTCGGTCCGGCCCGGCGACGAGATCCTGTTCCGCGGGCCCAAGGGGCGCTCGATGGTGCCCAAGCATCGCGACCGGGATCTCGTGCTCATCGCCACGGGTGTCGGCGTGGGGCCGTTCTACGCGCTGGCGTCGCACCTCCTGGGGCAGGGCTTCAACCGCCGCATCGACCTGTTCTGGGGGCTCCGCCTCGTCGACGACATCTGGCTGATCGACGAGCTGGACACCCTCCACGCCGCCCATCCCCGGTTCAGCTACCGGATCTCGCTGTCCCAACCGCCCGAGGAGTGGACCGGGCTGCGGGGCCGGGTGACCGATTCGGTGCCGCCCCAGCTGTCGCACCTCGGTGGGACGTACTTCTACCTGTGCGGCAACGGCGCCATGATCGCCGAGATGGCGCCGGCCCTGTCCGATGTCGGGGTGTCGCAGGAGTTCATCCACGAGGAGGCGTTCTTCGACGCGCGCCACGTGCCCGACCCCGACGTCGTCGCCGCCATCCGTGGCCGCTTCGTCGCCGACGACCTGTTCTCCCCCTTCGCCCACCGCGAGGCCTCGCTGTTCGCCGTCGACCAGGCCCTCGGGTCGCGCTCGCGCAACGTCGACCCGAGGGCACCGTCGGACTCGGTGCGGGGACCGGACTTCCTCTCCCACCACGAGCGGGGTCGCGAGCGCCCGTAGGATCGGGCGGTGGCCGAGCCCGTCATCGTCGTGCGCGGGCTCCGCAAGGCCTACGGCACCTACGAGGCGGTGCGGGGCCTGGACCTCGAGGTGCGGCCGGGCGAGATCTTCGCCTTCCTGGGCCCCAACGGGGCGGGGAAGACGACGACCGTCGAGATCCTGGAGGGGTACCGGGAGCGGACGGCGGGCGAGGTGCGGGTGCTGGGCGAGGACCCGGCCCGGGCCGGGCGCCGTTGGCGCGAGCGCATCGGCGTGGTGCTGCAGGAGTGCCGGGTGCCGTCGCTGCTGACCGTACGCGAGGTGCTGGGCATGTACGCCGGGTACTACCCGCACCCGCGCGGCGTGGCCGAGACGATCGATCTCGTGGGGCTGGCCGACCAGGCGACCAAGCGCGGGAGCAAGCTGTCGGGCGGCCAGCAGCGCCGCCTCGACGTCGCCTTGGCCCTGATCGGCGACCCCGACCTCCTCTTCCTAGACGAGCCGACCACGGGGTTCGACCCGGCCGCCCGCCGCGGCGCGTGGGACCTCATCGCCGACCTCCGCAACCTCGGCAAGACCGTGTTCCTCACCACCCACTACATGGACGAGGCCCAGCACCTGGCCGACCGCGTCGCCATCCTGAAGGCCGGGCTGATCGTCGCCGAAGGACGCCCGCGCGACCTGGTGCCGCAGGAGAGGGTGCTCACCCGCATCCGCTTCCGCCTGCCGCCGGACGTGACCGTGGCCGCCCTCCCACCGTTGGTCGGTTCGCGGGTACAGGAGGCGAGCGACCGGCTCGAGCTCTCGACCGACCAACCCGTGCGCGACCTGGCCGAGCTGACGACCTGGGCGCTGGCACAGGAGGTCGAGCTCGGCGACCTCGAAGCCCAACGCCCCACCCTCGAGGACATCTACCTCGAGCTGACCGCCGACGACACCGCGCCGGCGGAGGTCCCGGCGTCGTGAGCGGCACGCCGTCGCTGCTGCTCCACCAGTACCGCTACGACCAGAAGCAGTTCTGGCGCGAGCCGGCGGGCGTGTTCTTCACCGTGGCCCTGCCGATCATCTTCCTGTTCCTGTTCGTGTCGATCTTCGGCAACGACATCGTCGAGGTGGACGGCCAGCAGGTCAAGGCGTCGACCTACTTCATCCCCGGGATCCTGGCCCTGGCCGTGGTGTCCGCCACCGTCGTCAACCTGGCGATCACCTTCACGATCCTGCGGGAGAAGGGGTTGCTCAAGCGGGTGCGCAGCACGCCCCTGCCGCCGTGGATCTACCTCGCCGGCCGGGTCGTCACCGCGACGGTGATCGTCGCCATCCTCACCGTCGTCGTCGTGGCGATCGGCAGCGTGGTCTACGACGTGACCGTGCCGGTCAACACCGTGCCCGGCCTCGTCCTCACGCTGCTGGTCGGCACGGCCGCCTGCTGCGCGCTGGGCTTCGCCCTCACGACGATCATCCCGAGCGAGAACGCCGCGCCGGCGGTGACCAACGCCATCGTCCTGCCGCTGTACTTCTTCTCGGGCATCTTCATCCCCGAGGACAGCCTGCCGGCCGGCATGAAGTTCATCGGCGCGCTGTTCCCCGTGCGGCATCTCTTCCAGGCGCTGTTCACGGCCTTCAACCCCGCCACCACCGGCCTCGGCATCGCGTGGGACCACCTCGCCATCCTCGCCGCCTGGGGCATCGCCGGCGGGCTCATCGCCGTGAAGGCCTTTCGCTGGACGCCTCGGGGATAGCTCGCCCTCCTCTCGCAACATAGATGCCGGGCGCATCTATTGAGGCGCGTCGGTACCAGGAGGAAGATGAGGCGTGGCGGGCGTGGACGGCGTTCGCCCTGGTGTAAGGGGAGGCCGGATGAAGAAGGCGCTCGCCCACGGCGGGGTCGCCGTGTGCGCCCTGGTCCTGCTCGCTGAAGGGTCGGCGATGGCGGCCGATCCG
>JBOGIC010000391.1:0-3397 GCA_050744985.1 Acidimicrobiales bacterium | reverse complement strand
TGTAAGCCTGAGCCACCGATTCGGTGGCTCAGCCTTACAAGAACGAGGTCGCCTCTGGCACACTTTGCGGCGATGGCGCCCATGCCGCCTCCGGCTCGCGGCTCGTTCCTGCTCGGTAACGCACGCGACCTTCAGCGCGATCAGCTCGGTACCTACGCCCGCGCCATGGCCGAACACGGTGACATCGCCGGCTTCCGCGTCGGGCCTCGCGGTATCGGATTCGAGTTCGACGCCGTGTTCGCCCCCGACGGCGCGCGCCAGGTGCTGGCCGCCGACGCGGCGCACTACGTCAAGGACGCCCCCGTCATCGGCGAGTTCCGGCACTTCCTCGGCAACGGACTGTTGGTGAGCGAGGGGGACCGGTGGCGGCGTGACCGGCGGGTGGCGGCGCCCCTGTTCGCCCGCCGGGCCGTGAGCTCGCATCTCCCGACGGTCACCGCCGCAGCCGGCGATCTCGTCTCGTGGTGCGAGCCGGACGCGGAGGCGGACCGGGCCGTCGACCTCCACGACCTCTCCATGCGCTACGCGCTGCACGCGCTGGGGCGCACGGTCTTCGGTGACGACATCGTCCAGGTGGCACCGACGCTGCGTTCGGTGCTGCCGACCCTGGGCGACCACTTGAAGCGGCGATCGTTGGCTCCGGTCCGCACGCCGCACTCGTGGCCGACCCCGGCGAACCGCCGCGGGGAACGTATCCGCAAGGTGGTCTGGGGGGTGGCCGACGACCTGATCGCACAACGGCGCGCCCGAGGATCGGGGGGTACGGACCTGCTCAGCCGGCTGCTCGACGCCCGCGACCCCGAGACGGGCGACGCCCTCACCGACGACGACGTACGCGACGAAGCCATCATCTTCCTCATCGCCGGCCACGAGACCACCGGGAGCGCGCTGGCCTTCACGCTGTACCTGCTGGGCCGTCACCCGGACGTGCAGGAGCGGGCGCGGGCCGAGGTCCGGGAGACATACGCCGGCGCCACGACACCGGAGTACGCGATCGAGCAACTGCCCTATATCGCCCAGGTCGTGGACGAGGCGATGCGGCTCTACCCGCCGGCGCACACGGTGGTCCGTCGCGCCTCGGCCGACACCGAGCTGCTCGGCTACCCGGTGGCGAAGGGCCGGATCGTGGCCGTCAACATCTGGGGGATCCACCACCGAGCGAGCGTGTGGCCCGACCCCTCCGCGTTCTCGCCGGACCGGTTCGCGGCTGTCCGGACGGTCCCCGACGCGAGCCGGCGGGCGACGGGCTACACGCACCTCCCCTTCGCCGGGGGTCCCCGCGCCTGCATCGGTGAGCACCTGGCTATGGCCGAGCTGGTGGCCGCCGTCGCCGCGCTGCTCACGCGCTACCGCCTCACGTCGCTGCTCGAGCGGCCCACCCTCGAAGTCGATCTGGCGCTGCGCCCGAAGGGAGCCCTGCCGTGCCGCGTGGAGGGAGGGTCGGCAGGTCAGGACACCGGCACGAAGAGGCTTGCGACGTAGCCGGCGTTGACGCTGCCGGTCGTGGTCGCCATCTGCTGGTCGACCCCGTCGCTGAACACCATGTCCCGGGACAGGGGCGTCTGGCGCATGTTGGCCACGCTGCGCTCGTAGCCGCTCGTCGCAAAGACGGTGTTGCACACGTCCTCGGGCAGGGCCAGCTGGGAGGTGGCGATCTTGTTGCCGACGCTCGTCGCCGCATTCAGGTTGGGGTAGACCTCGAAGTGCACGTGCGGCCACCGGCCCGAATAGGCCGCCGGGAAAACGGTCTTGAAGGTCACGACGCCGCGGTTGTCGGCCTGCTGCACGCCGCGCAGGTAGTTCTGATTGGTCACGCCTTGCGAGTAGAGGGAGTAGCCGCCGGTCTGGTCGCAGTGCCAGATGTAGACCGCCGCGTTCGCCATCGGGGCGCACGACTTGGAGTCGTCCACGATCGTGAGGTTGATCGTCAGCGGCACACCCGACGCCGTGCCGCTCATCGACCCGAAGCTCGACGTGATGTCGCTGCGCACGATGCCGCTCTGGTTCAGGACGTTGGGCCCGTTCGAGCCGTCGCCGGGGAACGGGCCGGCCGTCTCGTTGGGGATCTCCTTGCACGTGCCGGTCGCCGCCGCGACGGTCGGCGGCACGGTCGCCCCTGTGGTGCCCGGGGCCGTCGACGCCGGGGCCGTCGACGCGGTCGTGCCTGACTGGCCGCCGGCCGTCTCGCTGTCGGACCGGCAGCCGACGAGCGTGAACGCCCCGAGACCGGCGAGGAGCTTCAGCGCCCGCCGGCGATCGAAGAGAACCGAAAGGTCGTAGGCCAACCCGCGGTCGTGCTCGTGCTCCTCGGTCTCCACCTGTGCCTCCCTGGCGTCGTCGAGTGGTGTGCCCGCGGGAAGCATGCCCGCAAACCCTGGGAAGTGCCTGGGTGGCGCCTATGAGTGTTGAAACACGATCGGCGTCATGGCCGGGACCGGCCGGTCGCGCCGGCGTGCATGATCAGGCGGACGCTGACATCGGCGGCGACCAGGCCCGTCAGGTACCGGACGGCGATCGACTCGCCACTCGTCGCGATGATCACGACGGCCGAGACGATGATGACCGCAGTGGCGACACGCGCCACGGTGGGCAGGTTGTTCATGCGGGAAAGCATCGCGCCAGCCGTGTCCTGCCACCTGCTCCCTGCGCCAGACTCGTGGGGATGCTGCCCATCGGCGAGGCCTTCCCGAGCGTGCTCGACGCCGCGCAGAGCGGCGCCGCGTGGGCGCTCGAGCGGCTGTACCGGGCCGTCGGCCCCGCGGTGGCCGGCTACCTGCGCGTGCAGGGCAGCCGCGAGGCGGAGGATCTCACCAGCGAGGTGCTCTATCGAGCCCTTACCGGTGTCGGATCGTTCTCGGGCGACGAGGCCCGGTTCCGGTCGTGGGTCCTCACGATCGCCCACCACGCCCTCGTCGACGAGCGGCGTCGCCTCGCCCGCCGGCCCCGGTCCGCCACCGAGCGGCCCGAGGACGTAGGCGCCACCACGCCCGCCGGCGACGTGGAGGAGGAGGCGCTGCAACGGCTGGGCACCGAGCGGGTCCTGCGCATGTGCGCGGACCTGCCCGTCGACCAGCGTGATGTCCTTCTGCTCCGCATGGCCGCCGGCATGAGCCTGGAGGAGACGGCCACCGCCGTGGGCAAGTCGGTGGGGGCGGTCAAGGCCCTCCAACGCCGCGCCCTCGCCGCCCTCCGGCGGAACTTTTCCCGAGAAGGCGTATCCCAGTGAGCGAGTTCGACGTTCACGAGGATGAGATGCCCGTCCTCCCGCGACTCGACGACCGAGCTCTCGCACGCTTCGCCGACGACCTGAGCGCGGCGATGAGCGGGCCTGCGCCGGCCCCGGCACCCAAGCTCGCCCGGCTGCTGGCCGAGGGCTTCTGCACCGAGACGTACGACC
>JBOGIC010000390.1:0-8740 GCA_050744985.1 Acidimicrobiales bacterium | reverse complement strand
GGGCGGCCGGGTCGGGTCACCTTCGCCGAGCTCAGCGGTCTGGTACTCACCCTCGTCGGGCTGCCGATCGTGGTGCCGCGGTGGGGCATCGTCGGGGCGGCGATCCTTTCGAGCGTGAGCTACTCGGTTGTCCTGGCCGTGTGCGTGACCTTCCTCCGCCAGGGCGGACCGGTGTCGCTTCGCATCCAGAGGAACGACCTCGTCGCGTTCGCCGATCTGGCCCGCAACCTCTATCGCCGGGTTCGTCCGGGTCACGGCGTCCGAACGACGCCCGCCGATTGAGCGACGCCGACGTGAAGGGCCGGAACGTCGTGCTGGCCGGGGTATCGAGGCATCCGGTCTGTGGCGTGCGGGATCACACCTATGCGCTGGCCGAGGGGTTCTCGGCCCGGGGCGAGGCCTGCGACGTCGTCTGGGAGCACGTGCCGACGTCGCTGTCGCCCCTCGCGACGGCGCGGGCGCTGCGGAGTTGGGCCCGCACGGTCAGCGACCGCAGCCGGGATGCCTCGGCGCTCATCGTGCAGTACAGCTCGTTCAGCTACAGCCATCGGGGTGTGTCGGTCGGGTTCCTCGGATGGACCTCGACGCTGCGGCACGTGCCGTGCCCGAAGCTCGCGTACCTCCACGAGCCCGCCCATGCGTGGACCGCCAACGGTGCACGCGGGTGGGTGTGGGCGCTGAGTCAGCGGGCGGCGCTCCGCTCGCTTGTCGGCGCCGTCGACGCCGTTGCGCTGACGACCGAGCCGAGGCTGCAGTGGCAGAGGTCCCGGCGCTGGCTGCCCCCCCGTCCGAGCGTGTTCGCCCCCGTCTGCTCGACGCTGCCCTCGCTGCCGGCCGGCGTGGAGGAGCCGGCTGCGTCCCCGAACGCATCGGCGGAGCCCCGCATCGGAGTGCTCGGCTACGGCCCGACGACGCGGCCGGCCCCGGTGTTGAGCGCCCTCCGGCGACTTCGGGCCGAGGGGCTGGAGGCGAACCTCGTCCTCCTCGGAGGGCCCGGACCGTCTTCGGTGGGCGCCGACCGCTGGCGGGTGGCGGCCTGTGAGATCGGCGTGAGCTCGGCGGTCTCGTGGACGGGGGTCCTCCCCGCGGCCGAACTGGCGGTCGCGATGGCCGGGTGTCACGCGCTCGTCTTCTCCGACGCCTCCGGTGCCAGCGGCCGAAGAACATCGGTGGCCGCGCCACTAGCCCTCGGCGTTCCGGTGGTGGCCCTTGACGGGCCCGAGACGTGGCCGCTCCTGGCTGACCGCGGCGCGGCGGTGATCGTGCCACCTGAACCCGATGCCATCGCCAACGCGCTGCGGCTCCACATCGCCGATCCACAGCACCGTCGAGCGCAGGCCGACCGCGGGCGCGCGTTCTACGCGTCGGAGCTCGGTGCCGAGGTCGTCGCCGCCCGCCTGCTGAGCACAATCGCCGAGGTGCGCTCCGTGGCGCTCAAGAGCTGACCGGGACGAGCAGAAGCTCCGCCGGCTTCCGTTCGGCCGGTGACTCGATCGGCGCGACCCGCAGCCACGTCCGCTTCCTGATCGCGCCCGACCGCTCCAGAAAGACGTTGAAGACGGTGTAGCCGTGCTCGCGCGCCCACTCGAACGGCTCCTCGAGCCGCCGGCCCCGTGAGCGCATCCACGGTTCGCTGAACTCCCCGAAGATCACCGGACGGTGGCGGGCGACGAAGGACTCACCGCCGGCGAGGATGTCCATCTCGAACCCCTCGGCGTCGATCTTCACGACCGAGACCGCTCGGTCGAACGGGAGCGTGTCGAGGCACTGCATCGGCGCCTCGACGGTCGGACCGAGCCGGCCCTCCCGGACGTGGCGCGCCAGGTCGTCCCGCGCCACCCCGGACGAGGCCGTGGCGTTGCCCGCTCCTCCCTCCTCGACGAGCATGGCGAGCGATCCTTCGTGCGCGCCCAGAGCCACCTCGACGACCGACGCCCGATCGTCCAGCCCGTTGGCGGCCAGGTTCGCCCGGACGATGGCGGCGTTGGCGGGAACCGGCTCGACGGCCACTACGTACGCATCCAGCTCGCGTGCCCGCTCGGCCAGCTGGACGGTGTAGAGGCCCAGTGACGCGCCGATGTCGAGCGCGATGGTCCCCCGCCGGAGATGCGACGCCAGCAGGTCGACCTCGTCGGCCGCGTAGGCGCCGGTGAAGGCGGTCACCCAGGTCTGGCGTGAACCGGTCGGCAATCGGAGGGTCAACGCCGTGGCCGGCCTGCGTGGCCCGAACGCCGTGGCCGGCCTGCGTGGCCCGAACGCCGTGGCCGGCCTGCGTGGCCCGAACGCCGTGGCCGGTGCGGCCCGCCCGACCGGCCCGCTCACCCGGCTGCGGCTGGTGCCCGAAGAGGTCCGGCCCGACCGGGGCCGCCAGGAGGGCTTCTGGGGTGGGGACCGTGCCGCGGCCGACCGCGCCACTCGCGCCCTCGAACGGGTGCAGAGCCGTCTCGGCCCCCAGTCCGTCGCGACGGCGGTCCTGGCCGGCGGCCGCCACCCGGACGAGCAGTACCGGCTCGTGCCGTGGGGCGATCCAATGCGTTCAGGCCACGCGGGCGAGTCTCCGTGGCCGGGCCGGCTGCCCGCCCCCGCGCCGGCCACGGTCGGCTCGGTTCCGGCAGAGGTGGTCGACGCGTCCGGCCGGCCGGTGGGTGTCAACGGCCGCGGTCTCCCCACCGCTCCGCCCGCGCGCCTATCGGTGGCCGGTGGCCCCTCGGCGCCGGTCGTCGGCTGGGCCGGGCCCTGGACGACCGACGAGCGCTGGTGGGACCCGCCCGCCCACCGCCGCCGCGCCCGCTGGCAGGTCGTCACCGCCACCGGCGACGCCCACCTCCTGGCCCTCGAAGGCGGCCACTGGACGGTCGAGGCGACCTACGATTGAATCGGGCGAGGACGCCACAAGCCGAGTGGCGCAACCGACACGGAGGGGACCGGACCATGGCAATCGCGGTGCAGCTGGATTTCGACGGCGCCACGCTCGACCAGTACGACCAGGTGCTGCAGAAGATGGGGCTCGCGCCCAAGGGCCCGGGGCCGACCGGCGCGATCTCCCACTTCGCCACGATGACCGACTCGGGTCTACGGGTCGTCGACGTGTGGGAGACCCAGGAGCAGTTCGAGACGTTCGCCAACGAGCAGATCGGTCCGTTCACTGCCGAAGTGGGGATCGCCGGCCCGCCGCGAATGCAGTTCTTCGAGGTCCACAACTACTTCCTGCCGTACGCCTAGGCGCGGCGTTCGGCGACGAGGCGGGCGGGCGTCAGCCCGCTCAGCCGGCGGACCTCGCGGGTGAGGTGCGCCTGGTCGGCGAAGCCGGCGTCTGCGGCCGCGGCGGCGAGGGCGCCTCCTGCGTCGGTGGCGCGGAGGAATCGCTGCAGCCGATCCACCCGCTGGTAGGTCTTCGGCGCCAGTCCAACCTCAGCGCGCAGCACCCGTTGCAACTGGCGCGCCGTCAGGCCGACCTGCTCGGCCACCTCGGCGACCGGCTGCGTCGCGAGGAGGCGCAGCGCGCGCGTCACCCGGGGGTTGGGCACGATCGACCGGAGCCATGCGTCGAGCCCGCGCTCGTCCCGAAGCCGGCGCGCCCGGCGCGTCCCGACGACGTCTTCGGCCGGCACCGTGCGGTTGAGCAGCGACGACGCCGGGGTGCGGAACGCGGCCGCCACCGCACCGGGACGCAGGCGCACACCGAACAGCCGCGTGCCGGCCACGAGCCCCGGCAGGGCGACGTGGTCGTGGATGCCGACGACCTCGATGCCACCGCTCTCGTAGACCAGCAGGTCGGCGTGGCCGTCGGGCGCGACCCGCTGCACCCGGGCGGCACCGACGCGCTGCTCCCAGAGGCAGGCGACGGCGTGTCGCCACTCCGGCCGTGGTTCCCACTCCCGGTACATGTCCGGTTCGTTCAATACAGAAGGAGCTTCGCGCGAGACGCTGAACCCTGATCACCCGACCACCGATCAGGAGGTAGCCACGTGAACGTCGACACCGGCGCGGCCCGTTCGTTCCTCGCGACCCACGGCCGCATCCTCGATCGCCGCCGGCTCGACCTTCTCCTCGGAGATTCGACCACGCAAGCGGGACCGGTCCTCGCGGCCCTCGACGGCTACCGCAACCCCGACGGCGGCTACGGGTGGGGGCTCGAGCCCGACCTGCGATCAGCCGAGAGCCAGCCCACGGGCGGGATGCTCGCCTTCGAGGTGATGGCGGAGGTTGCGCCCGTGACGACACCCCGGGCGGTCGAGCTGTGCGACTGGCTGGACGCCCGGACGCTCGCCGACGGCGGGCTCCCCCTGGCGTTCCCCGTCGCCGACCCAGCCGGGTGTGCGCCGTGGTGGGCGAACGCCGACCCGACGACCTCGTCGTTGCAGACGACCGCACAGGTCGCCGCCACCGCCCACCTTGTTGCTCGCCACGACGCCAGCGTGGCCGGCCACCCGTGGTTGGCCCGCGCGACCGCGTGGTGTGTCGACGCCATCGCGCGCCTCGACGGCCGGCCTTTCGCCTACGAGTTGCTCTTCGCCGTCCGGTTCCTCGACGCGCTCGCCGAGGTCGACGCCGCGGCCGTCCCGCTCCTCGACCGCCTGGCCCGGTACTTCCCGCCCGACGGTGTGGTCCCCGTGCCGGGTGGCGCCGACGGCGAGCACCTACGTCCCCTGGACTTCTCGCCGCGACCCGGCGGCCCGGCGCGCCGGCTGTTCACTGACGAGGTGATCGCCGCCGAGCTCGACCGGCTCGCTCAGCGGCAGCAGCCCGACGGCGGCTGGACCGTCGACTTCGTCGCCGCGTCACCGGCGGCGGCCCTGGAGTGGCGGGGCTACGCGACGGTCTCGAGCCTCGCCGTGCTGATCGCGGCCCGAACATGAGCCGCACCCTCGAGCGCGACACCCTGCGGGTTCAAGCGCGGCCCGGGCCCGCCGACGGTATCTACGGGGGCCGGACCGAGGCGGCCTTCATCCGGTTCCAGGAAGTGGGGCGCGTCATGGGCGGCGTGCGTGGCCGGGTCGGAGAGCGACGGCTCGGGGGGCGCCGGGTGCTTTATGCTGCGCGGCGGGGCGGCCCCCACCTCAGGGAAGGACGCGGCAGCGATGCGGAAGGCCTGGATGATCCTGCTGGCAGGAGTGCTGGTACTCACCGCGTGCGGGAGCGACCCGGACGACTCCGGTCTCGACGACCCAGTGGCGGGCGGCTCGGCGACGACCGCCCACGACGACCACGGCGGCGGCAGCGCCGATTGCGCGGCGAGCACGTCATTGTCGGTGACCGCCCAGAACACCGCATACAACACGGCCTGCCTGGCCGTGCCGTCCGGGCAGACCTTCACCCTCGCGTTGGACAACAAGGACGCCGGCCTGCCGCACAGCATCGCCCTCCTCCCCGGCCACGAGTCCAACCAGATCTTCGCCTCGACGGGGATCTTCCCGGGGGTCGCGAACAAGTCGGTGACTGTGACCGCCGACAAGTTGCCCGGCAAGGGCACCTACCACTTCCACTGTGAGGTCCACCCCACGACGATGATGGGAACGTTCATCGTCAAGTGACATATAGGTGACCGGTACCTCTATTGCAGGTGTAGTCGGCCAGCACTAGGACTTTCCCGCAAGGATTGGGGGAGTCGCATGCGCAGAAACAACGTCGGCGCCGGGATCATCGCCGTGCTGCTGCTGGCCGGTGCGTGCTCGTCGGGGTCGAGCACCGGGCCGGCCGAGGCGGCGAAGAACGCCCAGGTGGACGTCAACGACAAGCTCCTGCCGGTGGCCCGCATCCACGAGGGGCCGGCGTTGCTGATCGACCGGAACAATCCGAACACCGTGTACCTGGGTGAAACCGAGATGGTCTCGGGTGAATGCCGGTTCTATGTCTCCCTCGACGGTGGGCTCACGTGGCGGCCCGAGAACGCGCCGGTGCTCGAGCCGTACACGAAGAACTGCGCCATGGGTATCGCCACGTCGCAGAACCTCCGCCAGGAGCTCGTGCAGGGCCCCGACGGGACGATCTACAACGTGTTCCAAGCCAACGCCCCGAACCGCAACGGCACCCGTAGCGTGCTGCTCGGCCGCTCCGAGGACGGCGGCCGGTCGTGGCAGACCGTCGCGATCGACCCGGGCACGCCGGCGCCCGAGCCCGGCGTGGAGATGGAGGTCAACTTCCAGGGCCACGTGGCCATCGATCCCAACGATCCTCAGACCGTCTACGCCATGTGGCGGCGGTCGCAGAACAACAAGGACCGCACGCCCACCAAGCCGACCCGCCCATGGATGTCGGTCTCGCAGGATGGCGGGGCGACGTGGGCGCCGCCATGGATGATGTTCGAGAAGAACAACGGCTTCGACGGTCCCCGGCCCGTCGTGGTCGGCGACACGCTCTACACGTTCTACCGGGAGTCGGCGCCGCCCCTGCCGACCGGCGGTGCCGCGCCGATTCCGGAGCCGCCCACGACGAAGCTGTTCGTCAACACGTCGAAGGACGGCGGCAAGACCTGGATCAAGGACGTGGAGATCGCCCGGGCGCCCGACGCCAGCGAGCCCGTCCCGTTCTACGACCGGGAGCGCCGGCAGTTCTACGTCGTCTGGCACGACAACCGTCAGCAGGAGCTGGACGTGTACTTCTCGACCTCGAAGGACGGCGCGACGTGGGCCGCGCCGAAGCGGCTCAACGACGACCCCGAGGGCACCCGCTACGGCCAGCACTACCCCCAGATCTCGATGAGCCCGGACGGGCGCATCGACGTGGCGTGGTACGACTGGCGCGACGACCCGTTTCCCGCCTCCACGGTCGGGCAGGGGTCGGTGCTCGATCTGTTCGCCAACCGGGGCAAGATGGCCAGCGTCTACATGACCAGCTCGCGCGACGGCGGCGAGACCTGGACGAAGAACATCCGCCTCAACGACACGCCGATCGACCGCACCATCGGCACATGGGTCAACAACATCGACGTGTTGGCCCCCGTGGCGATCGCCTCGAGCAATGACGGCGCCGTTGTGGCCTGGTCCGACACCCGCAACGGCAACACGATCAGCCAGACCCAGGACATCTACACCAGCCGCGTGACCTTCGGTGAGGAGAGCAGCTACAAGGTCACGGGCTGGCAGGCGGGCCTCGCCGGGCTGCTATTCGGCCTGGGTGTGGCCATGTGCCTGGCCGTATTCATGGTGCGCCGCCAGAACCAGGCTGCGGTGGCGCCGGCGCCGGGCGCCACGCCGAGCGAGCCGGTCGCCACGCCGTCGGGCTCGGGCTCGGGTTCGTCGGAGCCCTAGCCGTCGCCGGCGGGCGCCGGCGGATTGTTGCCGGAGCCGACCCCTACGCCCGGGTGCATCTGCTGCAGCGCGACCGCGCGCTCGTGGAGCTCGCGAGCCCTCTCGTGGAGTGCGGCCAGACCTTCGGTGGTGGCTGGACGGTCGCCAGCTCGCCGCGGGCTGTCGGGGCGTTCGGGCGCGGGTGCCGGTGACGGTGGCGCCGGCGCCGGCGCCGGGCCATCCCCAGTGCGGACGTGGGCGACGAGATCGGCGGCCACGTCGCGCAGCTTGCGGTTCATCCGCTGCGACGCGCGCCGGAGGATGTCGAAGGCTTCCTCGTCGGAGCACCCCTGGCGGCCGATCAGGACGCCTTTGGCCTGCTCGATCACCCCGCGGCTCTCGAGGGCGCGCTGCAGGTGCGTCGCCAGGCTGTGGGCGCTCTCGTACAGCACCCCGTTGGCCAGCGCGATCGCCACGTTGTCCACGAGGAGGGGTACGAGCTCGAGGGCATGGGGCGTGAGCTCCGCGAAGGCGTACACCGTCACGGCGCCGCCCTGTCCACTCGGCTCATCGAACGGGTAGCAGCTCACCGAAACCAGACCGGCCTCGGCCGCCGCCGCGCCGAGCTCCGGCCATCGCTCGGCGCAGTCGGCGAGGGTAGCCCGGATGGGCGAGCCTGCCGCCCGCGCCTCCTGGCCGGGACCGGCGTCGTGCGCCCCCGCGACCTCGTCGAGACGGGCGGCGCGGTCGCCCGAGACGGCGCCCGCACCCGTCGCCGCGACGGACACCTCGCAGTCGGGGAGGGCGCGCGTGGCGAGGTCGGCGACGCGCGTGAGCACGGCGTCGACCGACTGAGGTTCGTCGGTGAGGCGCGCCACCTGCCCCAGGCTGGCGAGCAGGTCGACCTCGGCGTGCAGGACACGGATCTCCTCCTGCATGGCGACGCGCTCGCTGATGTCCCGGGCCATCCACCGCACGACCGTTGACCCGTCGCGCCCGTCTTGGCGGCTCGCGGCTCGGACCGCGGCGATGAATGGCACCCCGTCCCGTGGATGGAGCCGGACGTACTGCTCCTCGACCTCGGCGGGGGCCTCGCGCAGGGTGCGGAGGATCGTACGGAACGTGCGCCGCGCCGACTCGTCCACGAAGCCGACGAGGAGCTTGCCGACGAGGAACTGCGGCGGTACGCCCAGCATCGCGCTCGCCTGGTCGTTGGCCTCGGCGATCTCGCCCTGCTCGTCGGTGGCGAGGTACGCGTCGGGGGCGAACAGCTCTGCGTAGCGCTCGCGTTCCGCGTCGATCACGTTGCGCGAGGCGGCGAGCTCCTCGGCTTGACGGCGCAGCTCCTCCTCGGCCACGAGCAGCTCTTCTACGCCGGTGGTGAGCTCTTGGACGACCTGCCCGAAACGCGGATCGCCGAGCACCGGCGCCGTCGATGCCTCCGCGAGCAGATCGGCGAGCCGCTCCCGCTGGCGGCGGATTCCCTCTTCCAGGAACGGCCTGGCTTCAGT
>JBOGIC010000389.1:0-5049 GCA_050744985.1 Acidimicrobiales bacterium | reverse complement strand
GGCTTGTCCCGCCTGGGATGCCCCCCAACTGAACCGATAGGCCTTGCGGCACAGCAGTTGGCGCCAGAGACATCCCCGCGGGCAGCGCGAGCGACGCCACACCATTATCGAACGTAAAGCTTGGCGGTGCGAGATTCTGAACTACCAGACTTACATCGAAAAACTCCTTCAGCCAGGTCGCCCGGCCAGGTATCACGAGCCATTGGACAACCGGTTGCCCTGCAGCAATGTGGACCCGCGGGACGATCGTACCGCCTCCTCCGCCCCAGTTCCATAGGAGCGCGCACGAGGCATCGCAGGGAACGGTGTCGATCCAAAAGTGCTGAACGGACTGCACCGTCTCACAGTCGCCGGCACACAAAGGAAGAATCAAGCGGAGCGGTTTGTCGGGCGGTACATCGGCAGTGGCTGGAACGAAGAACAGGTTAATCTCAAACTCGAACAGGTTCTGGTTGTTCGGGTCGTTTGGGTCGATGCCACGTTCGACAGTTTCCTCGATCGTTAGCCGCCTTGAATCCAGTTGTGCCGCCCCGACTTCGCCTCCCCTGAGATGGATGCCTACGCTCCCCCGTCCATCGGTGACCTGCGCGGTTTCAACTCCGGGCAGGAAGCCATCGGCAGACGCATAGACACTGACTTCTCCGTCAGCGAGGCCTTGGAGGCGAGCCGTACCATCCGCTCCAGTCACGGCGCTCACCCGGGTTCCATCGGGCTTGATCACCAGAACGTCGGCGCCTGCAATGGGTGACGAGCTGGTCACCTTCACGTCCAAGCCAGGTGTGATCGGGACCGGGGAGATTGTGACGGCGGCGGTGTCCTGGTTGGTAAGCGCGCCGGATCGGACGGTCAACGTGACGACGTAACTACCCGGCGTCGTGAAGGCATGCACGGGTGCTTGAGCACTTGAGGTCGATCCGTCACCGAAATTCCAATGAAACTCGGTGATCGCCAGCAGGGGCCGCGATCCCCGGCCATTGAAGTGCAGGGTCTCGCCTACGACGCCAGCTCGGTCATCACCGACGTCCGCATTGAGAGGCTCCGGCAGCGCAGCCGAAACTCGGGCCAATGCGACAGATGACTGGCGGCCATCGCTGACTTCGAGTCGGACGATCCATTCGCCTGGCTGGTCGTACCGATGCTGCACTTCGCCGTGCGGAAGCGAACCCGAGGCAGTCGCCGACCCGTCGCCGAAGTCGAGCTGCCACATGAGAGGGTCCCCGTCGGGGTCGGTACCACTGAGGCTCGCCGAGACCAGGAGCGAGGCGATCCCCGTCGTCGGCGTTATCACCAATGAGGCTGCGGGTTGACCGTTGGGGCTTCCCGACACCGTGATTGTCGCGGTCCGCGTCGTCACATGACCCTGCCCGTCATTCACGTCGACAACAACGCCGTAAACGCCACCCGCGATGAACGTATGGGACAAGTCGACAGTCGGATAGGGGGCAACAATCGAGCCTTCTGTCTGCTGGCCGTCACCGAACTGCACGGTATACGCGAGCGGGCGGCCCGCAGGGTGGGACGTCTGGATTGACAGCGTCGTCGTCAGTGGGGCAGCGCCTGAGTGGGGATTTAGGGTGAACGCAAGCGTTGGGCTGACGTTGTCAATGGTGATCGCAACTACATCGCTGGAGTAGCCGTGGACGACGCCAAATGGGTCCGTGAACGTTACGCTGGCCCCGATCGCGTTTGGGCCCTGTGACAGCGACCGAGTATCGACGTTCGTTCGAAACGCGCCATCCGGCGACGGCGCCGAGACACTGGCGATGGACCCACTGCAGCAGCCGGGCGGTTGCTGGCCGAAGGTGACTGATATAACGGGCCCGAAACCCGCGCTGGGGGTGAAGACCAGCGTAGCGCCGCCCGAGAGCACGTCGCCCGGCGCCGGCTGGGTGATGCGCCCCGGTAAGCGGGTGTCCACGCCGAGCCGGCCCGTGGCTTCGACGCTTAGGCCATTGGCTTCAGCTCGGATCCGATAGGTGTAGACCCCGTCGGGAACTAGGGCGCCCGAGTCGTCGCGGCCGTCCCAGGAAAAGGAGTTCGTCCCGCCCGGGTGAGGAACACTTGTCTCGACCGTCGCAATGACCGCAGACGCCCCATCTCGAACAGCCACAGTGACGGTGGAGGCATCCGAAAGGAAGTAGGAGACAGTCGCGCTGTCGTCCTGGCCGTCGCCGTTCGGGCTGAAGTAGCGGTCGGCGCTCTGACCGTTGATTCGCGGCGGGTTGCTGACCGTCACGGGCACGGTCGGGGCGGTGTAGTTGTGGCCCTGGCCGAAGGCGTCGGTGAACGAGACATTGGTGTAGATGGCGTTGGCGTCCTGGGCGAGGCCCTTGGTGTCGATGCTGGTGCGGAACGTCCCGTCGGGAGCGGGTGTGTCCACGCTGCCGATGAAGCTGAAGCAGCACGGTGCTTGCTGGTAGAACGCCACCGAGCCGACTCCCGCGAACCCGCTGGTGGGGGTGAACACCAGCGTGGCGGTGCCCGAGATCACGTCGCCCGGCAAGGGCTGGGTGATGCGCCCCGGTAGGCGGGTATCCACGCCGAGGCGGCCCGTGGCCTCCACGGACTGGTCGTTGGAGTCCACGGCTCGGATGCGGTAGGTGTAGACGCCGTCGGCCACGACGTTGCCGGCGTCGTTGCGGCCGTCCCAGCTGAACGAGCTCCATCCGCCGGGGCGGGAGACCCCGGCGTCGAGGGTCCGCAGCACCGTGCCCGATGCGTTGGCGATCGTGACCGTGACGTTGGCTCCCTTGGACAGCTGGTAACTGACCCCGCCGTCGTCCTCCTGGCCATCGGCGTTGGGGCTGAAGTAGCGGTCGGGCGACTGGATGGTCAGGACGGGCGGGTCGGTTCCGTAACTGTGAGCCGCCAGAGCGGCTACCGCCGCGCAGCTCACGATCGCGAAAAACAGAAGCCGACAACCGCGCCGGAATGAACCGCGTGGACGCCGTACGCGTTGGCCATGCAGTTTGCCCGCCCGCACGACCCGCCGTCCTCCTCCCAGCCCCCTGGCGCGAGCTGGAGTTGTAGCACAGATCTCCGCCGTTCCACAGAGGCGTTCATCCACACATGGAGATGCGAACCGCCCGCAGAGGACCAACGACACGCTCGTACTCGGCCGTCTCGAGATTGCCGCGTATCGTGCGGCGACCTCCTATTGCGTGTCAGCGGGACAGTCGCCGACGAGGCGGCAACCGAGGCAGTGCGAGGGCTACGTGTGCGACCGGCGGAACTGCCGACTTCGATGCCAGTTCGCTCCAGCACGGGAGGTTGGCCAGCAGGGGGCGGTGGAGCTGGAAACCGATGGGCAGACGTAGCTCGCGGGGGCGGCCGTCGATTCGTCACCGGCCCAGATCGATGCCGAAGTCGCGCCCGTGCTCGATCGACGGTTGCCGGGCGAGTTTCAGCCAGCGCGGGAGATCCCGGGTGACCGCGGGTGGGTTGAGGCGGGCGTCAATGGCGTCGATCTCGGCCGTGAGCCGTTCGAGTCGCCGTGCGGCTTCGGGGTGGCGGTCGAGCCAGGTCTGGCGGTGCTGTTGGTCGGTCCGGAGGCTGTCCAGCCTGCCCGTCAACTCCTGGTCCTCGGCGTCGAGGCGGGCCCGCTCGGGTGGGACCATCGCCTGGACTGTGCGCAGCGCCGTCGAGTGGCGCCGCTGCCAGTCGGGAAGCTCGCGGCGCCAGCCGGAGCGTTCGCGGCGGCGGGAGCCGGCGATGTTGCGCTCCAGGCGGGCGATGTTGGTATCGACGCGCTGGAGCTCCCGCACGGCCCGGCCGATCGGATCCTCGGCATGGCGTCCCATGCCGGCCTCGAGGTCCTCACGGTCACGTTGCAGGCGCGCCTGTCGCAGCTCGGCGGCCCGGATCTCGGCCGTGCAGTCCGGGGGCACGGCCGCGGCGATCGCCGCTCGCTCGGCCACCAGCCCTGCCCGGCGCAAGCTGTCGGGCAACCCACGGGCTCCCTGGCGGGCGGGCGTTCCTGTGTCGATGGCCCAGGCGAGACGGCGCTCAGCCGACCAGTCCCGGCACAGGTCCTCGGTGGCCTGGGCGACGGAGTCGGCCACCACGTACACCATCGAGCGCTCGCGCGCCCGGCTCATCTTGACGTAGGCGAGTTCGCGGCCGCCGCCGTCTTCGAGGGCGTGGGCCCGCTGGACAGTCGAGCCCTGGCTGCGGTGGATCGTGATGGCGTAGGCGTGGGCCAGGCGGCCGGTGGCGATCTCGTCGGCGTCGAGCTCGCGCAGGGCGCCGTCGTCGTCCATGCGAACGATCAGCGAGTCGGGCCGCAGTGCCGCCACGGTGCCCGTCTCGGACGTGACGGTCTTGCCTCCCGCTCCGGGCGCGAGGGTCACGACGCGATCGCCCACGGCGTAGGGGGCGCCGCCGCTCGCCACGAGCTCGTCGTCGCCGAGGCGGCCGAGGGATCGCCATGCCTGGCGCCCGGCGCGGTTGAGGGCCGCCACGTTCGCACGCCGCCAGGCGTACATCATCGCCTGGTGGCCGGCCTCGACATCGGCCTTCCAGCCCGCCACGACGGCCTCCACGGCGTCGGCGCGGTCGGGGGCGGCGACGATGCGGCCGGTCGCCGCGTACCAGGCGACGGCGGTGGCAACGTTGCCGTCACGCAGGCGCGCCAGTGCAGCGCGCTCGGCAACGTCGTGCTGGCGGACGTTGTCGGCGAGCACATGCACGGCGGCGCCGTAGCGCCGGACCAGGGCCTCGAAGCCCCCGCCCGGGCCGACCGCCCCCAGCTGGTGGTGGTCGCCCACCATCACGAGCTTGGACCGGGCTGCTGCGGCCGCCGTGGCCACGCGCAGCAGGGCGGCGTCGTCGCTCATCGACGCCTCGTCGAGCACGACCACGTGGCGGTCGGTGAGGGTGAGCTGGCCGTGGTCGAGGCGCCACACCAGCGAGGCCAGCGTGCGGGAGGGCTCGATGCCGGCCTGGCGGCCCAGCGTCCGGGCCGCCTGGCCCGAGGTGGAGGTGCCGATGACCACGTAGCCATCGGCCTCGAACGCCTCCCGCACCGCGGCGAGGGCCGTGGTCCTCCCC
>JBOGIC010000388.1:0-6753 GCA_050744985.1 Acidimicrobiales bacterium | reverse complement strand
CACTCAGGCCGCAGGCTCAGTTTGCCGACCGGCGCAGGAGGGCCGGTTCGGCGCCGGTCCAGCCGCTGCGGTCGTAACTCTGACGACGGGCGGTGGGCAGCAGGCGGACCTTGAGGTCGCGCTCGGTAGCCAGGTTGCGCTGGCGGATGAGGAGGGCGACGAAGCCGATGAGCAGCACGTCGACGACCACGTGGATTACCCAGAGCATGCGCAGCGCCGGGATCGCGCCGAGGGCGAGCGTGACGGCGGCGGTGGCGAGCAGCCCGTTGAGGACGTCACGCCGGCGACGGCGGGCCTGGCGGCGGGCGGCCACGGCGTGCGCCTGCCGGCCACCGACCTGGGTGCCATACGCGGCGGCCAGCCGGACCGGCGCCACGTGGCCTTGGCCGTAGGTGTCCTCGCCGTCGTGGTTGTCGCCGCGGCCCGTACGGGGACCGGTGCGACGGAGAACAGAAAGCTGTCGGTGGAATGCCGTGATCGAATCAGCTGGCCGGCCCTCGGCACGAGCCCGAAGAGCAGGTGGAATGAGGACCGCGGCCCAGATGACGGCGAGGATCAGCAGAACCAACGTCACGCTCCTCGACCTTCCTTTGTTCTCGTTGGACCGTACAACAGAACGCCGCATGGCTCGCGGATAGTCACCGGGAAGTGCCGCCTGGCCCCTCTTCCTAGTCGCGATCGTCTCCCCAGGGCAAGCGAACCTGGGCGCTTTTCTCTAGAGTTCCCGCTCCTCGGGCCGGCGGTAGGTGCCCGAGCGACCGCCCGTCTTCTCCCATAAGGCCAGGTCGGAGATGGTGATGGACCGGTCGGCCGACTTGCACATGTCGTAGACGGTGAGAGCGGCCACCGCGCAGGCGGTCATCGCCTCCATCTCGACGCCGGTGCGGTCGACCGTCTCGACCTGGGCCTCGACCTCGACGTTGTCGTCACCGATGGTGAAGCTCACGAACACCGACCCCACGAGCAACGGATGGCACAGCGGGATGAGGTGGGCCGCCTGCTTGGCCGCCTGGATCCCGGCCACCCGGGCCACGGCCAGCACGTCGCCCTTGCTGATGGCGTTGCTGGCGATCAGGTTGGTGGTCTCGGGCTGCATCAGCACCTTGCACCGGGCCAGCGCCCGCCGGTGCGTGGCCTCTTTGGGGGTGACGTCGACCATCCGGGCCCGGCCCAGCGGATCGAGGTGGGTCAGGCCACGTTCGCTCATGGGAGGCAAGTGTAGATCGCGGCCCTTCGGTCAAGCCGGGCCGAGCAGCAGCACGGCCATGGCGGCCCCGGCATCGACGCCCTCGCCGTCGGGAAGCAGGGCCAGGGCGTTGCCCGCGGCCAGCGCGCCGAGCATGTGCGAGTCCTGGCCCCCGGCGGATCGGGCGTGGAGGCGGCCCTCGTCACCCGGTTCGGCGACGACCCGGACGAGGTGCAGCTTGCCGTCCGCCCGGCGCCGGAACGGCTCGGCTGCCACCGCCGCCACGACCGGGCGCAGCGGGCGGGGATCGCCGGCCAGGCGGCGCAGGGCGGGACGGGCGAAGACCTCGAACGACACCGCCGCCGAGACGGGGTTCCCGGGTAGGCCGAACATCGGCTTGCCCCCGAGCGTGCCCCACGCAAGGGGCTTGCCCGGCTTCATCGCCACCTGCCAGGACCGGGCGTCGTGGAACCGGCCCAGCACACCGGCCACGTAGTCGAAGTCGCCCACGCTGACCCCCCCGGTGACGACCACGGCGTCGCAGTGGGTCAGGCCGGTGGCGAGGGCGTCGGAGATGGCGTCGGCGTCGTCGGGGGCCCAGCCCAGGTCGACGGGGCGGCACCCGGCCTCGGTGATCAGCGCCAGCAGCATCGGGCGGTTGGCGTCGTAGATCTGGCCCGGTCGCAGGACGGCCGGTCCCTCCACCAGCTCGTTGCCGGTGGACAGCACCCCCACGGCCGGGCGGCGGTGGACGGTCACGTCGGACTGCCCGACGCTGGCCACGACACCCAGGTGCGCCGGCGTCAGGACCGTGCCGGCGGCGATGACCTCCTGGCCCGCCTTGGCGTCGGTGCCGGCGGCCCGAACGTGCTGGCCCGGCGTCGCCGCCGCCTCGATGACGACGGCCCACTCGTCGACGGGCGTGGTCCGCTCGACCATGACCACGGAATCGGCCCCCTCGGGCATCGGTGCGCCAGTCATGATCCGCAGCGCCTCGCCCGGCCCGACCGGCCGGTCCGGCGCCGCGCCGGCCGCCAGCAGGCCGACGACCTGGAGCTGCACGGGGGCGCCGACGGTGTCGACCGAGCGCACGGCGAAGCCGTCCATGGCCGAGTTGGCGAAGGGTGGGACATCCGCCGGCGCCGTCACCGCGACTGCGGCCACGCATCCCAGGGCCTCCGCCACGGGGACTTCGATGGCGGGAAGCGGCGCAATCGCACCGAGGATGTGGTCACGGACCTCACCGACCGGCGTAAGCACGGCCTACAGGAGCTTCTTTCGCTGGACCAGGTCGGCGAGGAAGGCCCGAAACTGCGGGCCGAGGTCCTCCCGGTCGATGGCCAGCTCCACGGTCGCCCGCAGGTAGTCGAACTTGTCGCCGACGTCGTAGCGACCGTGCTCGAACACGTAGCCGTAGATGGTCTGGTCGCGCAGCAGCAGGCTCATGGCGTCGGTGAGCTGGATCTCCCCACCAGCCCCCGGCTGGACGGCGTCGAGCACGTCGAAGATCTCGGGCGTGAACACGTACCGGCCCATGACTGCCAGCGTCGACGGCGCCTCGTCCGCCGCAGGCTTCTCGACGATGCTCTGCACGCGCACGAGGCCCTCCTCGACCGCCTCGGGCTGGACGCAGCCGTAGGAGGAGATCTCCCGCCGCGACACCTCCTTGAGGGCCACGACCGAGCGGCCGTAGCGCTCGTAGACGGCCAGCATCTCCTCGAGGACCGGGGCGGACTCGACCATGAGGTCGTCGCCCAACAGCACCACGAAGGGCTCGTCGCCGACGTGCTGGCGCGCCACCGACACGGCGTGGCCCAGGCCCCGGGGCTCGCCCTGGCGGACGAAGTGGATGTCGGCCATGTCGACGATGGCCCGCATCTCCTTGAGCACGTCGAACTTGCCCGCCGCCTCGAGGTAGTACTCGAGCTCGAACGATCGGTCGAAGTGGTCCTCGAGCGAGCGCTTGCCCCGGCCGGTGATGATCAGGATGTCGCGCAGCCCCGCGCGCACTGCCTCCTCCACGACGAACTGGATCGCCGGCTTGTCGACGATCGGCAGCATCTCCTTGGGCTGGGCCTTGGTGGCGGGCAGGAAGCGCGTGCCGAGCCCGGCGGCGGGGATGACGGCCTTCCGGATGGGGCGGCTCATGTACCAACCTTGGCATGCTCGACGCGGTTGCCGCCGCCCGCCTTGGCCCGGTACAGCGCCTTGTCCGACGCCTTGACCAGCGCCCGCCCGTCGTCGCCGTGCTCGGGGTACGACGCCACGCCCACCGACACCGTCACCCGCACGGGCTCGCCGGAGCCGAGGTCGAAGTGCTCGTCACCCACCGCCGCCCGGACCTTCTCGGCCAGCCGGAGCGCGCCTGCCAACCCCGTGTTGGGCAGGATCAAGCCGAACTCGTCGCCGCCGTAGCGGGCCACGAGGTCGACCTCGCGTACTCCGGCGCTGAGGCGGCGTGCGACGTCGACGAGCAGGGCGTCGCCCGACTGGTGGCCCATCCCGTCGTTGACGCCCTTCATCTGGTCGAGGTCGAGCAGGACGACCGAGAACGGCTCGCCGAATCGCTGCCCCCGCTGCACCTCGCCCGCCAGTTGCAAGTCGAACTGGCGGCGGTTCCACAGCGAGGTCAACCCGTCGGTGATCGACAGCCGTTTGGCCTCCTCGTACAAGAAGCTGTTCTCGATGGCGGTCTCCACATGGCGCATGATCGTGACGAGCGCCTCGACCTCCTCCAGGGAGAACGGCCGGTCGACTGAGCGCCCGTAGAGGGCGATGACGCCGAACGGGTGGGTGCCGGAGTGAACAGGGACGGCCAGCGCGCTGGCGTGGGCGCCTTCGGCCTCCGCCAGCTCGACGTCGTGCGACCCGGGCCAGATCACGACCTTGTCCCGCTCGGCCGCCGCCCCGGCCAGGCCCTGACCGACGTCCAGCCCGGCGAGCTCGTCCGGCGGCGCGGCGTTGCCGCACGACACCAGCGGCTTGAGCCGGCTCGTGCCGGCCACGACCCCGTAGAAGACCGCACCCGACGCCCGCAGGTAGAGGGCACACGTGTCGAGGACCGCGCTCAGCATCGCCGGCCGGTCATGGGTGGCACCCAGCGCGTCGCCGAGCCGCGTGAGGGCTTTGCGGAATTCGCTGCCCGCCTCTTCCAGGTCGTGGACCTTCGCCTCGAGCTCGCCGAGCCGCCGCTCGACGTCCTGGACATGACCCCATACGTCCCGCAGCGTCACGCTCGGCGGCACGTCCACCCCCAAAGACTACGAAAGGCGCGGCCCTCGCTACACTTGGCACTCGTAAGCCGAGAGTGCCAACCGCTCGAGGAGCCTTTCCGATGCCGGTCTACGAGTACGCCTGCAGGGCCTGTGGCAAGCATGTCGAGGTCGCGCAGTCGTTCACGGACGAACCCCTCACCACGTGTGACCGCTGCGGCGGCCCGCTGCGCAAGGTGTTCGGCTCGGTCGGCGTGGTGCTGAAGGGCAGCGGGTTCTACCGCACCGACAGCCGCGACGAGAGCCGCGCGCGGGCCAAGTCCGAGAAGTCGGACACGTCGGACTCGAAGACGGAGGCCAAGTCCGACGGGAAGTCCGAGACGAAGTCGGACGCGAAGTCGGACTCGTCGAAGCCCGACAGCACGCCGGCGGCGAAGGCGGCGGAGAAGTCCGCCAAGAGCGCCTGAGGCGGGCCGTGGGGTTGCCCGAGGCGGAGATCGGGATCTTCGGCGGGAGCGGGTTCTACCAGTTCGTGTCCCACCTCGAAGAGGTCGTCGTCCAGACGCCGTACGGCTCGCCGTCGGCGCCGCTGGGGGTGGGCGACCTGGGCGGGCGGCGGGTGGCGTTCCTGGCCCGCCACGGCGTCCGTCACGAGTTCCCCGCCCACAAGGTGAACTACCGGGCCAACCTGTGGGCCATGCGCAGCCTCGGCGTGCAGCGGGTGCTGGCGCCGTGCAGCGTCGGGTCGCTGCAGCCGGAGCTACGGCCGGGGGAGTTCGTCGTCTGCGACCAGATCGTCGACCGCACCCGGGGGCGGGGGGACACCTACTTCGACGGGCCGGTGCTCAACTGCGTGTCGTTCGCCGACCCGTACTGCGACGAGTTGCGTGAGGTGGTCCTCGACGCCGCCGAGACCGAGGCCGTGACGGCCCACCGTCACGGCACGGTCGTGGTCATCCAGGGCCCGCGGTTCTCGACGCGGGCGGAGTCGAAGTGGTTCTCGTCGATGGGCTGGCACGTCGTGAACATGACGCAGTACCCCGAGGCCGTCCTCGCCCGTGAGCTGGGCATGTGCTACTCGGGCGTGGCCCT
Source organism: Acidimicrobiales bacterium (assembly GCA_050744985.1). Lineage (GTDB taxonomy): Bacteria > Actinomycetota > Acidimicrobiia > Acidimicrobiales > AC-14 > JBOGIC01. The sequence continues at coordinate 1,263 of JBOGIC010000388.1, read as the reverse complement.
GATCACCGACTACGACGTCGGCCTCTCCGGCCTCGCCGGCATCGAGCCGGTCACCATCGACGAGGTGCTCCGGGTGCTCGGGGAGAACATCGACAAGGTGCAGGGCCTGCTGCACCGGGCCATCCCGGCGATCACCGAGGACCGGAAGTGCTCGTGCGGCGCCGCCACCGTCGACCCGGGATCGCTTCCGGCCTAGCTCACGCGTTTTCCCTACGCGTGCGCGTAGTGGTATCTCCTAGACCGGCAGGTACTCTATGTAGAGAGCACCTACCGCGGAGGATGACGCCGTGAGCGAGATCGAAGACCTGTGTCGAGGCCTTCTCGCCAACGCCGCCGCACGCCAATGGGCGGCGACGAAGGTCGAGCCGGAGGCGCCCTCGGCTGACTACCTCACGGGCTTCGCCGCCGGTATCGAGGCGGGTGAGGCGGGCGCGCTGGCCCTGGTGCTCGGCATGATGACGGGCGAGTCGCCCACCCGGCTGCTGGCCGAGGCCCAGAGCCAGGCCCAGGTCGACGCCGCCTTCCCGTTCGAGCTGCACATTGTTGCCGCCGATGTTGCCGCCGATGTTGCCGCCGATGTTGCCGCCGATGTTGCCGCCGATGTGGCCTCGGACGCCGACGAAAGCGCCGCGTGATGGACGAGAACGTCGTCCCCTGCCCGACGTGCTGGGTGCTCGCCGACCTGCTGCCGCCGGCGGCGCACTCGTCGCTGTCGCGGTCCCGCTGCCCCGCCGGCCACGAGAATACCCTGGCGCCCCCGGTGCTCGACTACCTGCGCTCCATGCTCGGGCCGGCGTTCGAAAGGTCGGCCTGAGCCGCTAGTCTCTCCCCCCACTTCCTCCCTCGCTCCGTCGAGCTTTGAGGAGGACGCGTGCGCATCCCCCTGCTTCGCCTTCGCCCGTCGCGCTCGCCACTCGTGTTCTGGGTGGTTGCCGGGGGCCTCGCCCTGCTCACCGCCCTCGTCGTCGCCGGGGCCGTCGGCCGGGCCCAGTCCCTCTCCACCCGCTACGGCCCCCTCGTGCCGATGGTCGTGGCCGAGCGCGCCGTCGAGCGCGGCACGGCCCTGGCGCCCGCCGACGTGGCGGTCCACCACCTCCCGGGCCGGTTCCGCACCGGCGGCGCGTTCGAGACGGTCGACGACGTGGTCGGTCGCACTGCGGTCGTGCCGCTGGCGCCGGGCGAGCCAGTGCTGGGGGCCGACCTGGCGCCGGAGGGGCTCGGCGGCGTGGCCGCCCTGCTCCCGCCGGGGTCGCGGGCCGTGGC
>JBOGIC010000387.1:0-6922 GCA_050744985.1 Acidimicrobiales bacterium | reverse complement strand
TGTGCTCACAAAGGCGCAGATCCTCGACCACGTGTGGCAGTACGACTTCGACGGCGATGCCAACGTCGTCGAGACCTACATCAGCTATCTCCGCAAGAAGGTCGACCGCGTGGAGCCCCGCCTCATCCACACGGTGCGCGGCGTCGGCTACAGCCTCCGCATTCCGTCGCCCGAGTAGCCCCGTGACGCTGCGCACCCGGCTGACGATCGCCCTCGTCGCCCTGGCGGCGGTGGGCTTGCTGCTCTCCGATGTCGTCACCTACCGCGCCCTCAGGGCGTTCCTACACGAGCGCCTCGACCAGCAGGTACTTGACCTCGCCGTGCGGGTCACGACCGACAGCGGCACGCCGCGCGGCTTCCGGCTGCCGCTCCGCGACGACATCCAGGTGGTGGCGCCCGACGGCACCTGGGCGGGCACCCTCGAGGCCGATGGCACGCTGAAGCCCAGGTTCACTCCGCTCGCTCCGGGCCCGGACCTCCAGCCCGAGCACCTCGACGGGAGATTCCACACCGTCAACAACGTCAACGGTACAGGCCGGCTCCGCATCGTGGCCCGTCCCGCCCTGGACGGCCAGCTCTGGGTCTTCGCCATCCCGCTGCGCGACGTGAACCTGACGTTGGGCCGGCTGGTGGCGATCGAAGTGCTGGCCACCATTGCCATCCTCGCCGCCGTCGGACTGGTGGCGCGGTTCCTCGTGCGGCGGGGTCTGCGGCCGCTCGAGGACATCGGCGAGACGGCGGGCGCCATCGCCGCCGGCGATCTGTCGCAGCGCGTCGACGTCGCCGACGAGCAGACCGAGGTCGGCCAACTCGGCATGGCCCTCAACACCATGCTCGGCCAGATCGAGATGGCCTTCGATGCCCAGCACGAATCCGAGAACCGGCTGCGCCGCTTCGTCGCCGATGCGTCCCACGAGCTGCGCACGCCGTTGACGTCGATCCGCGGCTACGCCGAGCTGTTCCGGCGCGGCGCCTCCGAGCGCCCCGACGACCTGGCCAAGAGCATGCGCCGCATCGAAGAGGAGGCGACCCGCATGGGGGTGCTGGTCGACGACCTCCTGTTGCTCGCCCGGCTCGACCAGGGCCGGCCTCTGGCCCGCGAGCCGGTCGACCTGGCGCGCCTCGCCTCGGATGCGGTGGACGACGCCCGGGCGGTCGACGCGTCACGGGTGATAACCCTCGACGCCACGGCCGGCACGACCGTGGACGGCGACGACGCCGGCCTGCGCCAGGTCATCGCCAACCTCCTGTCGAATACCCGCCAGCACACGCCGGCCGGCACGCCGGTGCATGTCACCGTGCGGACCGACGACGGCGTCGCCGTGCTGGAAGTGGCCGACGAAGGACCCGGCCTCACGGCCGAGCAGGCATCGCGGGTCTTCGAGCGCTTCTACCGCGCCGACGAGGCGCGCAGTGGCGGTGGCACGGGCCTCGGCCTGGCGATTGTCGCCGCGGTCACCGAGGCCCACGGGGGCACGGCGACCGTGGCGTCATCTCCGGGCCAGGGCGCCCGTTTCAGCGTGCGCCTGCCCCTGGAGGGGGCTAGAAGCGGCGCGAACCGGCCCTCCAGCCCCACCCGGCCACCAGCGCGATCAGAAACACAATCAGCAGAGTAATCAGAAGTCCCATGCCCCTCTCGGTACCCACGGAGGTCACGAAACACTCCTGCTGAGTACGCTTTCAGGCTCGCTCATGAGCCGGCCCGCTTCCCCCTCGTGACCGCGGTCGCGATCGTCAGCCTGGTGGCGGTCACCACCGCGCTGGTGGCCGCCATCCAGAAGCTCGGTTGGAGGGCGGTTGCGTCGCCTCCGCCGGCAGCCGCCCCCGCTCGACGGGCGGAGACACCCCCGCCCATCCGCCGGACGCCGCCGGTGCCGGTCGTCCGGCTGGTCGCCCTGCTCGGGGCCGTGCTGGTTCCCATCGCGATGCTGGCCTGGGTCAATTCGACGACGGGCTTCGTGTGGGACGACATCAAGAACCTGCGCCAGGCGCAGCTTTCCGACCTGTCGATCGACTACCTGATGGAGCCGACGTCCGGCCACTGGGCGCCGGGCCACCGTCTGGCCGATTGGGCGCTGCAGCGGTACTTCCCGTTCAACGTCGCCGCCTCGCAGATGATCGTGCTGGTCGGGTTCGCGGTCGTGCTGCTGCTGTTCCATCGGATGCTGGCCGAGCTCATGCGCCCCGGAAAGGGGCCGCTGCTCATGACCGTGCTCTTCGGCGCCTCGGTGACCAACGTGGGCGTGACCCAGTGGTGGGCCTCGGCCACAGACCGGGTGCCCGCCACGATCGGCAGCTTCATCGCCATCTTCGCCTACCTGAAGTTCTACAAGACGCGTGACCGGCGCTGGCTGGTGCTGTCGGTGCTGGGCCTGGGCTTCTCGTTCTGCTTCTACATCAAGCCCGTCTTCGTGCCGGTCTATCTCGTGCTCATACGCGTGCTTCTTCTCGACCCGGAGCGCCCGCTACGGGAGACGGTCGTCGCGGCCGCACGGGAGTGGCGCATCTGGCTCGTCTACGCCGCGGCCACCGGGCTGTTCCTGCTCGTCTACATCCGCACGTACCCGACCGGGCTGAGCACCTCGCCCGACGCGTCCATGCTGACGGAGTACCTCTCGCTGCTGTGGTTCAAGGTCGTCGTGCCGAACCTGTTCGGCTTCTACCTCTCCATCGACACGACATCTGCCCTGGCCGCCGCGGGCATCGTGCTCGCCCAGCTATTTCTCGTCGCCGTCGTGTTCGCGTCGATCGTGCGGTGGCGGCCGGCGTGGCGCGCCTGGGCGCTGTTCGCCGCCGGCTACGCGATGAACGCCGTCATCATCGCCGAGACCCGCCTCGGGCCGTTTCCAGTCAAGAACATCGCGTGGACCATCTCCTACAACCTCGAGATCAGCTGGCTGTTCTTCCTGGCCGCCGGGTTCGCCTTCTTCGGCCGGCGGGCCACACGGCCGGTCGCGGCGACGGCGACGGCGACGGCGTCCACGCCGGCCGCCGGCCCACGGTGGAGCCTGGCCAACGTGGCGATCGCGGCGGGCCTCGTCACCTACCTCGCGTTCTCACTGGAGGGCGGCTTCACCTACAGCGAGCCCAAGTACTGGATCGGGGCGCAGTCTCGGTTGTACCTCGACAACGTGGCCGCCGGGCTCGAGGCAGTCCGGGCTGGGGGCGACGAGGTGGTGCTCGTCGACGGCGTCGTCCCCGAGAACGTCGTGCCGTACTTCCTCGTCACGTACAACAGCGACTCGGAGGTGCTGCCGCTGCTCTCGGAGGATGTGGATTTCAACGCCATCGGCCGCCCGCGCATGTACGACTTCGACCCCGAGGGCCGCATCCGCGCGGTGACGTTCATCCCCCTCGCCGGAGGACTGGCCGCGCCCATGCTGTTCTCCGGGGAGTTGGGCGTGATCGGCGCCACGATCGAACCCGGTCGGGAAGCAGGCGGATTCTGCGTCGCACCGCAGGAGGAGAACGCCTCCATCCTCTTCGTGCCGTCGCAGCCGCTCGTGTCTGGCGACGGGTTGTACCTCGACATGAAGTTCACTTCGTCGGGCGCCGGGAGAATGTCGTTCCCGGTCGTGCACCTCGAGTCCGAAGAGCCCATCAAGCCACACTTCCGGGTGGTGAACATCCAGCGGTCGGACCAGGAGACGGTCTACGAGCTCGACTTCAGGACGGCCAAACAGGTGGGCGTGGTCGTCACCCCGGGGATCCGCTTCTGCCTCGACCACCTCTACGTCGGCCGGGTCCTGGCGGACTAGTTCAACAGGAGCCTGTGAGGAGGGACACAGCGTTCTCACAGCTGGACTTGGTCTCATTCGGCTGTGAGCGTTCTCTCCCGGGGCGTCCGGAACGCCTTCCGCAACGGCATCCGCACCTTCTGCATCGTCGTCATCCTCGGGCTCAGCGTCGGCATGGCCCTGTCCATGCTGCTGGCCCGCGAGGCCGTCCAGGCCAAGATCGACGCGGTCGAGGGGTCGATCGGCAACATCGTCACCGTCACGCCCGCCGGCGTGCGGGGCTTCGCCGGGGGCGGCGAGCCGCTGACATCCGAACAGGTCGCGAAGGTGCGCGCCCTTCCCCACGTGGCCGGGGTCACCGAGACCCTGCAGGACCGCCTGACGACCGCGGACACCAACCTCCAGTCGGCCCTCGAGCTCGGAACGCTGGGCCGGCGCTTCGGCGGGCAGGACGGGCAGGGCGACCAGGGCGGCCAGGGCACGCCGCCGCCCGAAATCCGCGTTCCGTTCGGCGGCCAAGGGGCCCAGGGCGTGCCCCCGACCAACTTCACCCCGCCCCTCATCGTCCTCGGCACGAGCGATCCCGCCTCGCTGGCGTCCCTCGGCGGCGGTACGACCGAGGTCACCAGCGGGACGGCCTTCGCCGCCGACTCGAACGACAACGTGGCGATGCTCGGCGCCGGGCTGGCCGAGAAGAACGGGCTCGAGGTGGGTGAGACGTTCCAGGCCTACGGCAGCGACGTGACGGTCACGGGGATCTTCTCGGCCGGCGACCTCTTCTCCGACGCCGCCGTCGTCATGCCGATCGCCACCGTGCAGCGGTTGTCGGGCCAGCCCGGCGCCGTCACGAGCGTGCTCGTGCGTGTCGACTCGATCCACAACGTCGACACGGCAGTGGAGTCGATGCGGTCGACCCTCGGCACGAGCGCCGATGTCGTGAGCGAGCAGGACACGTCCAGCTTCGCCCTCGACCCGCTGCAGAACATCAAGAGCATCTCGCTGTTCAGCCTCACCGGCGCGGTCGCGGCCGGCGCGGTGATCATCTTCCTCACGATGCTGATGATCGTCCGGGAGCGGCGCCGGGAGATCGCCGTCCTCAAGGCCATCGGCGCTCCCAACCGCACCGTCGTCTCCCAGTTCACCTACGAGGCGGTCACGCTGACGGCGATGGGTGCGGTCCTCGGGCTGGTCGCCGGCGCGCTGGCCGCCAATCCCATCACCCGGCTGCTCGTCAACAGCAGTGCCGAGTCGCCGACCTCGATTGCAACGGGCCCGGGCCCGGCCCTCCGGGGCGGTGGAGGAATCGCCGTGCGGCTGGCGCAGAACAGCGGTCTGTTCAACCTCGACAGCATCCACGCCGCCGTCGGCTGGGACATCCTCGGCTACGGCCTCCTGGCGGCGCTCGTCATCGCCGTGGTCGGCAGCGCCATCCCGTCGCTGCTGATCTCCCGGGTGCGCCCGGCCGAGACCCTCCGAGGGGAGTGAGCATGCTCAAGGTGGCCAACCTCACCAAGGAGTTCGCATCGGGCGAGCACACGGTTGTCGCCGTCAGCGACGTCAGCTTCGAGGTCGAGGCGGGCGAGTTCGCCTCGGTCGTCGGCCGCAGTGGAAGCGGGAAGAGCACGCTGCTCTCGCTGCTCGGCGCCCTCGACAAGCCGACCACGGGCCGCATCGAGGTCGACGGCGAGGACATCACGGCCGTGCCCGACCGCGCCCTCACGCGGTACCGGCGGCAGAAGATCGGCTTCGTGTTCCAGAGTTACAACCTGGTGCCCAACCTGTCGGCCCTCGCCAACGTGTGCCTGCCGATGGAGCTGGCGGGCGTGGGACGTACCGAGCGCATCCGGCGTGCCCGCGAGCTGCTCGACCAGGTCGGCCTCGACGGAGCCAAGCAGGAGCGCCGCCCCGGCCGCCTGTCGGGAGGCGAGGAGCAGCGCGTCGCCATCGCCCGGGCCCTGGCCAACCGGCCCAAGGTGATCCTGGCCGACGAGCCCACCGGCAACCTCGACAGCCAGACGGGCCAGATGATCTTCGACCTCCTCCACCGCCTGGCCCGGTCAGAAGCCACGACGATCCTGGCCGCGACCCACGACCTGGCGATCGCCGGCCGCACCGACCGCACCCTCCGCCTGGACGACGGCCGCCTCTCCTGATCGTTCTTGTAAGCCAGAACCACCGAATCGGTGGTTCTGGCTTACGAGAACGATTGTTTGGCTCGGTGGCGCTTGACCGCCGTCAGCGTGATGACCAGGGCGGCGAAGGCCATGGTGACGATCACGATGACGACGGAGCCGGCTATGGCGACGCCGAACTCGGCGGGGGCGAGGCTGCGCCCGAGGGCGATGTCGCCCTTCCCCGGGCCGTCCGTGAACGTCTGCACCCGGTAGGCGCCGGGTTCGGAGATGCTGAAGGTCAACACGGCCCGGCCTTCGCGGCTGGGGGTCTCGTAGGTGAAGTTGCCGTCGTAGTCGTTGAACTTCACCTCGGCGCCGGTCGCCACGTGGCTCATCGTGACCCGGCCGGGAGGCAGCGGGCCCTCGGCCGCGCCCGGGGCTTCGTAGTAGACGGTGTAGCCGCCCGTGCCCGTGAACTGCACCGTGGCTTCGCCGGGCACGCTCACCCGCTGGAAATCGTCGACCCGGCCGAGGTAGCCGACCACCGCCGACGTGATCCACGCCACCGCAATCACCAGGCCCAGCACGGCCGTGCCGCCCCCCACCCAGTACCACAGCCGCGACGGTGGGTTCCGCGTCTCCACGAGTCCATTGTCGTTGATCGCCAGGCCCTAACGTCGGACTCATGCCTTCCAACCTCGAAACGTTGCAGGCCCTCTACACCGCCCTCGACGCCGGCGACTTCGCCACGGTCGTCGGCCTCCTCCCCGACGGCGTGGCCGGCCACGTCCCCGGCACCAGCCAGGTGGCGGGCGAGTACCAGGGCAAGGAGGCGGTGGCGGGCTACGTCGGCCGCCTCGCCGAACTGTCCGGCGGCACGCTGCGCTTCGCAGTCCATGACGTACTCGCGAGCGACGGCCATGGCGTCGCCCTGATCCGCGACCGGGCTGAGCGGCAGGGCCAGGAGCTCGACATGAACAACGTCCACGTCTGGCACGTGCGCGCCGGCGTGCTCGGCGAGATCTGGATCTATCCGGCCGATCTCCGAGCCTGGGACGAGTTCTGGGGCTG
>JBOGIC010000386.1:0-2472 GCA_050744985.1 Acidimicrobiales bacterium | reverse complement strand
TCCTCGACCTCCACGGAGATGCCCTTGATGGCGTGGATGCGCCCGTAGAACACGTTCAGGTCGCGGACCTCAAGAAGCATCGGCGGGCGCTCCGAGATAGGCCTGGATCACCCGGGGGTCCCGCTGGATCTCGGCGGGGAGCCCTTCGGCGATCTTCTCGCCGAAGTCGAGCACCGCCACGCGATCCGAGATGCCCATCACCAGGCCCATGTCGTGCTCGATCAGCACCACGGTCAGGCCGGTGTCGCGCAGCGTGCGGATGAGGCGGACGAGGCGCTGCTTCTCGACAGGGTTCATGCCGGCCGCGGGCTCGTCGAGGAGGAGGACGGTCGGCCGGGTGGCCACGGCGCGAGCGATCTCGAGGCGGCGCTGGTCGCCGTAGGGCAGGTTGCGGGCCACGTCAGCGGCCCGGTGGCCGATGCCGACCAGGTCGAGGAGGCGCTGGGCCTCGTCCCTCGCCTCCCGCTCCTCCCGCCGGAAGCGGGGCAGGCTGAACAGGGCCCCGGGCACGCTGGCCCGGTGGCGAGCGTCGACGCCGACCATGACGTTCTCGAGCGCCGTCATGTTCGGGAACAGGCGGATGTTCTGGAACGTGCGAGCGATGCCGGCCTGGGTGACCTCGTGCGGCCGCTTGCCCATGACCGGCTGGCCGACGAGCCGGATCGCCCCGGACTTGGGCCGGAACACACCGGTGATGAGGTTGAAGATCGTCGTCTTGCCTGCCCCGTTCGGCCCGATGACGGCAAAGATCTCGCCGCGCCGCACGTTCAGCGCCACGCCCTGCACGGCGGCCACACCCCCGAAGTCCATCCGCAGCGAGTCGAGCTCGAGGACGGTCCCGTCCTCGACGCCCATCGGGGCGGTGGCGACCTGGCCCACGTCCGGAGCCGGCGCAACTACCTCGCGTTCGGCGGGTAGGTCCGCCACGACCTCCTCCGCCCCAACATCGACAGGAGCCTCGACGGTGGCGCCCAGGGCGTCGCTGGGAGCGACCTCGGCCAGTTCGGCGGCCCGCTGGCGGCTGGGCAGCAGGCCCTGGGGCCGGAAGATCATCATCACGACGAGGGCGGCGCCGAACAGCATCACCCGGTACTCGGTGACGTTGCCGGCGTGCCCGCCGATGATGAAGTTGAGCCACTTCGTCACCGTCGATCCGAAGGCCACCTCCCGCAGGTATTCGGGGATGAAGGCGATGACGAACGCCCCGGCGATCACGCCGGGGATCGATCCCATGCCGCCGAGCACGACGGCGGACAGGATGATGACCGAGAGGAAGAACGGGAAGTTGTCCGGGTTGATGAAGCTGACCTTGCTGGCGTAGATCCAGCCCGCCAGACCACCCGTACAGGCGCCGATCGCGAACGCCCACAGCTTCATCTTGTAGGTCGGGACGCCCATGGCTTCGGCGGCATCCTCGTCCTCCCGCACCGCGGCCCACGCCCGGCCCACCCTCGACCGGTGGAGCCGGTGCAGCATGAGGATCACCAGCACGATCGCCGCCAGGGTCAGGTAGTAGTACGGCAGGGGCTCGAGCCCGAACCGGGCACCGAGGAACCCCGACGGGTTCGGGATGCCGGTGATACCGCGGGCCTCGCCGAGCGAGTTGGAGTTCTGGGCGACGATGCGGGCGATCTCACCGAAGCCGAGGGTCACGATGGCGAGGTAGTCGCCCCGCACCCGCAGCGTCGGCGCCCCGAGCAGGACACCGGCCAGAGCGGCGACCAGGATGGCCGGGATGAGGGTCTCCCACGACGTCCAGCCGGCCGCGGTGGTGAGCTTGGCGGTCGTGTAGGCGCCCACGGCGTAGAAGGCGACGTAGCCCAGGTCGAGCAGCCCCGCCTCGCCCACGACCACGTTCAACCCCAGGGCGAGCAGCACGTAGATCGCCACCGGTGCGAACAGCACCGCCTGCCACGTCGGCGACAGCCCGAGCGGCACGACGACAGCGACGGCCAGCGCCCCCAGCATCACCGCCCTCCGTCCCCATGGCGAGAGGCGCCACCACACACCGGCGACACCGTCGGCGACGGCCGGGAATCTCATGCCCGCGCCTGCCCCAGGCTCTCGCCGAGGAGGCCGGTCGGGCGGAACATGAGGACGAGCACGAGGATCGTGAAGGCGAAGACGTCCTTCCATTCGGCGCCCAGCACGGCTGAGCCCCAGTTCTCGAGCAGCCCGAGCAGCAGGCCCCCGACGAGCGCGCCGCGGATGTTCCCGATGCCACCCAGCACGGCGGCGGTGAACGCCTTGATGCCGGGCAGGAACCCGATGTTGTAGCGGACCACCTCGAAAAAGACGCCGAACAGCGTGCCCGCCGCCCCGGCGAGGAGCCCACCCACCAGGAAGGTGAGGGCCACGACGCGGTTGATGTCGACGCCCATCAGGGCGGCCGTCTCCGGGTCCTGGGCCGTCGCCCGGATACCGCGCCCGAGCCGCGACCGGGCGATGAAGCGGTCGAGGGCGAAGGTGAGC